>JAKPXC010000121.1 GCA_029567705.1 Candidatus Cloacimonadota bacterium | reverse complement strand
CAGAAGCGCTGAACAACGTTATCAAATCCTTGCTGAAAAGAGCTTATGGCTACAAAGACTTTGAATACTTCAGACTAAAAGTCTTGCAACGATGTGGATACCTTATGAAGCAACTTACCCACCAATGTTGAACTTGAGCCTTTTTTTATCGGAAACCCTCGGTCTTCATTTGTTCGGTTCGTCTGACTTCTCTATGCTCGCAGAGCTGCCTGCAATGCGGAATCCCCGCTCAGTCGGATGGTTCCTTCATTACTCCGGAAGCCTTTGAACAAATCACCGGCAAACTCTATAAGTATGGTACCAGAGTTTTAACTCTCACAGGTGGAGAACCTGCTCTGTATCCGCAATTGGAAGAGATTCTGAAGATAGCACGGAAAAGAGAGTTTAGAGCCATAAGTCTGCTTACGAATCTCTACTATCCGGAAGATCATCAGGACAAAGTGATCTCGCTGGCCAGCAAGTATGATATCGGCATTCACACCTCGTATGATGGCTTGGGTGAGGTGGCAGATATGCTGCGTGGTGCCAAGGACGTTCAGGCCACCGTAGAGCGTGGTATGCTCAAGATCAACGAGCTTCGCAGTAAAGGCTTATACAAAGGGTCTCCCACGGCTACAGTTGTGGTGAGCGCTCTGAATATCAAGCAGTTACCGATGATCATCGCTCGTTTGGAAGAGCTGAATTGGAGCATGAATATCGATTTCTACCGCTGGGAATCATCCAATCATCGGGAGAACGATATCCTCAAAGTGAAAGACCCTGATCAGATCAAAGAGGCCCTGCAGCAGATCCGCAATACACATGGGCTAAAGACTCCACTTTGGTACTACGATGGGCTGGAAAGCAGGCTGGAGGGCAATAACCGAAAGCAATGTCCCTATCTGATTTCCCCGACCTTTGGCAGCAAATTCTTCATCCGCGAAAACGGAGATATCTACACCTGCATGAACCGGGTTTTGGGGAACTTGGTCAGGGATGAACTGGAAGATCTCTTTGCCGGTGACACTTGGAAATCTCTCAAGGTGGATTTTGACAGATGCCGGGGCTGCTGGAACAACTGCTTCACAGTAAGCTCCAGAGCTCTTTCCTATGTTCATTTCGGCACTATGAGGCAGTATCTCTGGACTAAGCATAGGAAGACTTAGGGAATATTCTCTAGCGTAAACGGCAAAGGTTATCCAAGTTAAAGATATGCAGTTTGTGGATCAAATCGTGCATAATAGCTCTTGCTTGCAGAATGCCAGCCGCAACCTGTGCGAACTTGTTGATCCTGCAAAGCTTAAATGAAGATTATAGGATGCCCTGATGAAGAAATTCGTGATGCCAATGCTTGTTCTAATGCTCTTTACCGTACTGCTAGTGGCTGAAGCTCTGAACAATGAGAGTGTACGCAGCTACCTTATGGAAAGATTATCCAGTTCTGGAACCGCTGCTTTCGGAGTCCGAACAGTTACATACCATGGTGCTTATGGTCCGCGTAATGCTGGAGTGATCTGGGTTACAGATTCCAATAACCAGTTCGTGAAAACGATAAAGGTATGGGCTTCGAACTACAGATACACTCTGCGGAGATGGATCGCCAGTTCTGGCCAAAATACTACCGGTGCTATTACCAGTGCTTCGCTAAACAACCATCAACTGCACAATGTCTCCTGGAATGGGCTCAATTGGCAGAATGCGGAAATGCCGGATGGAACCTATAAATTCAATATAGAGTTCACAGAACATAACGCTACAACCTCCAATATGGGTAAATATAAACAGGTCAGCTTTGTCAAGGGGCCGGATCCCGTAGATCTGGAGATCCCGAACGAGACCTATTTCCAGAACCTCAGTCTCACCTGGACGCCTGTTATTACCAATGGTACTATTAGTGGCATAGTCACAGATCTTGGCGGTTCTCCCATTTCTGGAGCCTTCATAACTGCCGGAAATCAAACGGATACTTCCGATCTCTCGGGAGAATACACTCTCAGCTTGGTTCCGGGACTTTACACCGTGATCTGTACCGCCACAGGCTTTGCCACCCAGACCTTGGAGAATGTGAGTGTAATAGCAGGTCAAACCAGTCCTTTGGATTTTAGTTTGGGATCAGTATCCAATAGCGACCTAAATAGCAGCCCCGCAGCATTACTGCTATCCTCTCCTTATCCCAATCCTACTCCGAGCTATTCTAAGGTTAGCTTTCGGGTAGAGCCTTCCATGCCGTATGAACTGACTGTCTTCAACAGCCGGGGACAAGTGCTGCAAAGTGTATCAGGTGTGTCCTCCGGTACAAATACAATGGAGCATGTATGGGATGGAAAAGATTCTCGCAGACAGAATTGCCCTTCCGGATTGTATTACATCAGGCTGAGAAGCGGGAAGGAGCAGATTCTCCGGAAACTGAGCCTGATCCGTTAATAATAATATGAAAGGCCGATTCCAAGTTGTTGATTATGACTGGAATCGGCTTCGTTATTCCTGTATTCGTAAATCAATCTGACCGCGTTGTAACTCCCCAGACTATATGAGGTTTTGAGCCTGTATAGAGCATACGCATCCGGGGTGTAGAGCAGTTCAGCTCCCAGCCATAGTTTATTCCAGGTTTTCAGATCTGTATCCAGAATAACTGCGCTGGCGTGATTTTCCGGGCTGTACTTGGCAGCCAATACCGTATAGGAAGCTCCAGATTCATCGTAGTTGTAGCTGTATTTGACCGATCCTCTTACAAGGTTAGAGATAAGCAAAACCTCACTGATTCGGGGATCGGAACAAAGATGATTCGTATAAGCCAAGCTCAGGCTTGTTTGAGGATTCAGGCTATAATGCAGGCGCAGATTACTGTTGTAAAGATTGCTTCTTTCCCCAAAAGAGAAATCTCCCTGACGGTTTTGCCAATCAAAGGAGGCAGATAAATCCGCCGTATCCAGCAGACGGGTCTGGTACTGCAGCCCTATCTGGCTTTCTCCCAATCTACTCCTGGCTTCTCCATCCAGATCACTCTCATGATGAAAGTAGCTGGAGTATATTTCCAGGTCATAGCCAAGTTTGAACCCCAAGCTTAGTCTTGCTTCCATATCCATCATCTGGTCGTCGTCTTTGCCAATCCGGGTGAGTTCAAAGGTCTCAGGATCGAGTATATACTCCCAGGGCTTTACATTGAGAGCTTTCAGGTTGGTCTGGAGTTGCAGCATTGTAAAAGCAAGTTCCTGAGATACAGAAAAGTACATCGTGTTCTGCATCTGCTTATCGTAAGCCATCATGGGTTGGATGATCGGGAACAAGGCCAGCTCAGTAGCATCTCCGTACAGAGTGTTGCGAAGCCCGGCACTTAGCTCAGTCTGGGCAAAAGCGTAGCTGGCATGGGCATGGAGGCTGTTATAGCGCTTCTGGGCAGCATTGAGAATCTTAAAATCACGCTTGAAAAGGTCATTGTTCAAGTTCAGACGCAACCCCGAGTCTGATTGATAGGATAAATCCAGCCTGTCGTGGATCAGCAACTCTGGGGAATCCGTGTCCTGGTTGAACCATAGCTCGCCGGTGTTCTGCAGGCTCATCTGACCTGGCAGAATAAGGGTTCCCAAGGCGAAAACAATCAGTATATAGAGCTGTTTGGGCATGCTAGCACACAATTTCCGCATTGTTGGCATTTGGTTTGGTCAATCACGGCTTTACCGGAATCATCCAAATGGATTGCGTCATGTGGACATACTCGTACACAGGCAGCGCAACCGTTGCAGGAGCTTCGATCCACATTATACTCAATACCGGTAGATTGTCTACAGGCAAACAATAGAAAGAATCCTAAAAGAACAACTGCAGAAACAATGATGTATCTGGTTTTCATTTGGCAGCTTTGATGGCATTTTGGGGACAGGTGCGAACGCATTGGCGGCAGTCTATACAAGTGCTATCGACAATTTCAGCTTTTTCTTCCTGCACCTGGATGGCATTTGTGGGGCAAACCTTCACACAGTCTTCACAACCGGTGCACTCGGATTTATCGACCACCGGTTTGTAATGTCTTACTGCAATAACGCTAAGAACAACAAGAACTAAGATTACAAGGATTAGTGCTGCTTTCTTCATTAGTACCTCATTTTCAAGATGTTGCACGATGATACTGGGGATTATTCATGTCAAGCGAAAACGCAGAACCAGATTTCAAGGTCATTACATTGCCTCGGGATGGAAAAACTTATTGACACAAATGCTTATTGACTGGTAGCATGAGCCTAAGATTAAATCAATGTGTTTGAGGATGATGCGTATGAAAATGGAAGAGCTGAACTACTACTATAACAAGTTCAAATTTGGTGAAGATATATTCCATCAACTGATGCAGAAACGGGTGCGTGATATCCTGCTGGTATCCACTTTCTACGATGCATTCATCTTCGAACAGGATGGCAGGCTCTCGGAACAGATCTTTGGTGAGTACCGGCAATTGAATCTGACGACTGCTCCCCGCATTACCAGCGTTCCCACCGGCGAGGATGCTTTAAAAATGCTGGATCAGCAAAACTTTGATCTCGTGATTACCATGATGAGGATTGGTGAGATCGGACCGTTCCAACTGGCAAAGCAGATAAAGGCCAAGGATTCAGGATTGCCTGTTCTTCTGTTATTGAATGTTGCCTCAGACTATCTGATCTGGGAGAATCATGCTGAAGACAGGCACTATATAGACGATGTCTTCCTCTGGAATGGAGATACCAAGCTTTTCCTTGCCATGGTGAAGAATGTCGAGGATCAGAAGAACGTTGCCTACGATACAGTTCATGGTTTGGTGCGTGTGATATTATTGGTAGAGGATTCTCTTCATTACTACTCTCTCTTCCTGCCCTCCTTGTATTCGGTGATAATGAAGCAAACCCAGCGTCTGATCGAGGAAGAAGTGAGTGATATCAACAAGCGCCTCAGGATGAGAATTCGTCCCAAGGTGCTTTTAGCGCACGATTACAATGAAGCTCTGAGTCTCTATGATGAATATAAAGATTATATGCTTTGCGTAATCTCGGATATACGTTACAAAGTTGGCTCTGAGGTTGATCCCAAGGCGGGGTTCAGATTACTAAGTCATATCCGCCAGGATAACCATGAGTTGCCAGTAATCCTGCAGAGCTCCGAAGACGAGAACGAGATTCCTGCCAAGGAAGCCGGTGCTTACTTTCTGAACAAGAATTCCAAGCATCTATTCTCGGATCTGAGGAACTTCATGGTCTACAATCTGGGCTTTGGCAGCTTTATCTTCCGTAGTTCGGATGGCGAGATTATCGATGAAGCAGCAAACATCGCAGAGTTTGAGGAAAAAATCCTCTCTGTACCCGAGGAGACCATCCTCTTTCATAGCAGGTTCAACCACTTCTCAAACTGGCTGATAGCTCACGGTGAAGTTCAGATAGCCAAGCGCATCCGACCCATGAGGATAGAGGATTTTGATACTCGGGAAGAGCTTAGAAGGTTTCTCTACCACACTTTCCGTACGGTTCGCATAGATAAAAACCGGGGCAAGATTATCAATTTTGATGCTGTATCTTTGGCAGAGATGAATCAGATTATCAGGCTCACAGAAGGTTCTCTGGGAGGCAAAGGGAGAGGACTGGCCTTCCTAAATGCTTTGTTGTGTACTATGGATTATGATACCAAGTTTGAAGGTATCTCGATAGCCCTGCCGTCCACAGCGATCATAGGTACCAACGAGTTTGACAACTTCGTGGAATCAAATGGTATACAGGAAGCAGTGGTGGGAAAGACCGATGAGGAGATAGACGAGATTTTCGTGGCCGGGCAGCTTTCCGCTCAGTTAGTGGAGCGTCTGCAGATCTATCTGGATCATATAAGTTACCCGATAGCCGTACGTTCTTCATCTCTTTTGGAAGATTCTCAGGCTCAACCCTTGGCCGGAGTCTATCGCACATTCATGTTGCCCAACAACCATTCTGATCCTCATTATCGCTTACGTCAGTTAATGAATGCCATCAAGCTGGTTTTTGCCTCAGTGTATCTCTCTGATGCCCGGGCTTTTCTGGAATCTCTGAATTTCAAAGCAGAGGAAGAGAAGATGGCAGTCATAATCCAGGAGGTTGTGGGAAGCCTCAAGGGAGAAGCGTATTACTATCCACAGATCTCCGGAGTGGCGCAATCATATAACTTCTATCCCACCTCTCACATGCAGCATACTGATGGAATAGCCAACATAGCTTTGGGATTGGGCAAATCTGTGGTGGAAGGCAAGCTGAATTTTCGTTTCTGTCCCCGCTATCCCGAAACCGAGATGCTACCTCAGCAGGAAATGATGCGGACCTCACAGAAGGAATTCTTCGCCCTTGATCTCTCCATCAACGATTTTGATCTCACCAAGGGAGAAGAGATCACGCTTGCCAAGCTGAGTATCCGTGATGCGGAAAAGCATGATGTACTCAGATACATTGCCTCAGTCTGGGATTATGAGAACTACAGACTCACTGATAATCTGGACGAACGTGGCATGAAAGTGCTAACTTTTGCTGGAGTCCTGAAGTATCACCACTTCCCACTCGCTAAGATCGTAGAAGAGCTATTGCAAATAGGTGAGATTGCACTCGGTATTCCGGTGGAGATTGAGTTTGCAGTTAATCTGGAGTATGACGCCAGATACGATCATAAACCCAGTTTCTACATCCTGCAGATCAGACCGCTTTCCGTGAATACAGATGCCTACAGGATTGATGCAGGGAAACTTGATAAGACCAATCTCCTGATGTATACAGAGCATGGCATGGGTAATGGAGTGATCGATGATATCTATGACGTGATCTATCTGGATCCTTCAAGGTTTGATAAAACCAAGACTGTGGAGATGCAAGCCGAGATTGAACATTTGAACGAAACTATGGGCAGGGCGGGAAAACGCTATATGCTGATCGGTCCCGGGCGCTGGGGTTCCCGAGATCGTTTCTTGGGAATTCCGGTAAAATGGCCTCAGATCAACAGAGCCAAGGTCATACTGGAGACCGGTCTTAGCGACTTCATTGTGGAAGCCTCGCAAGGGACTCATTTCTTCCACAATCTGGTGGCGATGAATGTGGGATACTTCACTATCCCTTATGTGTCTCAGACTGATTTTGTGGATTGGGATTGGCTGCTCAAGCAGCCAGAAATACAAAGGGGAGACTTCTTTGTGCATGTGGAGTTTACTCGGCCTCTTTTGGTGAGAATGGATGGTAAAACTGGTCTGGCGGTGATCCACAAAGCCTGAGGCATACAGGGTGATTAATTCCAACTATTGGTCTCTTGAGCTCGAAAGGCTCGAAGAACTAATGCCCTATCGGGTGGATAGGATACTATTGATTGCTTCGCTATATGATAGCTTTGTCTTTGAAGTGGATGGCTTCCTCGCAGAGCAGGTGGCAGACGATTTCTATCTCCTGAATCTCAGCTCGCAACCGGGGATAGTCCATGCATCAGGCACACAGAGTGCTCTCCGGATGCTGGAACTGGAACAGATAGACATTGTGGTTATCCATCTGGCCTCAATGCGTTCCATTGCCCTGGAATTGATCTCAACAATCAAAGACCTTTATCCTGATCTGCCTGTATTCCTGCTGCTGGGGGCACCACTGGATCTGATGTTTGTGGAAAACCATGTGCCCGAACTGCAGAGAGTGGACGAGTTCTTTTATTGGAACGGAGATTCAAAGCTCTTTCTGGCCATGATAAAGCAGTGGGAAGAGCGCAAAAACCTACAGCACGATTGTGCCGTGATGCAAGTGCCTGTGATCATAGTGATCGAGACCTTCATTCCCTATTACTCTCAATTTCTATCACTGTTCTTTGAGCTTGTCCTGCAGCTCAACCAGAGTGCTATCCGCCTGGAGCATCAGGATGTCAATAAAGCATTATATATGAAGGCTCGTCCCAGAGTTATACTTCTACACGACTACAACTCCGCCATCGAGTATTATGAAGAGTATCAAGCCAATGTTATTGGAGTTATCAGCAGCATTAATTACCACTATAGGGGCGATACAGACCGGGATGCCGGAATCAGGCTGCTGCAATACATCCGTAAGCGCCGTCCCACGTTACCTTTCCTGCTTCAATCCTTCAATCCTCTGTATCGGGATATAGTCACTGCCAGCGAAGGAGATTTCCTTTACAAAGACCTTCCCGGCTTGAAGCATCAGATCAAGCGCTGGCTGGAAACCGAGCTTGGTTTTGGGAAGTTTGTCTTTAGGAAGGCAGATCATAGCAAGTGTGGAGAGGCGGCCACTCTGATAGGCTTTGTTCATCAGTTTCTATCAGTTCCGGAAGAGTCTTTGGCGTATCACTATTCTCATGGCCATATCCGGAGCTGGCTCATGACTCATGCAGAGCTGGCTCTGGCAGAATACATTCACTCAGTCGGGATTAAGTCCAGTGGACTAGAACTGAAGGACAAGCTTGCCGAAGCGTTCAGTTCCCTGATCTGGTTCAGAAGAAGGGAGAAGATTCAAGAATGGAACAACGAATCAGACCTCAACATCAACCTGATCTACAAAGTGGGCGAAGATTCTATTGGGGGAAAGGGAAGAGGCCTGGCATTCCTGAATGTGGTGCTGAACCGTTATAGCAAGATCTCAGAGAAGTATCCGGCTCTCAACATCAGCGTTCCAGTGGCTGCAATACTTGCAACAGGTGAGTTCGATAGATTTGTTACCTCGAACTCTGCCTTAAGCGAGATTAGCAGCAGGACAGACCTGACGGATACAGAGATAGACAAGCTCTTTCTGGATTGTGAGATGCCAAGGCAGACACTGATGGTACTCAATCAGATAATAGAACAGACGGATTACCCGCTGGCGGTGCGTTCCTCCAGTGTGCTGGAAGATTCCATTTCCAACCCCTTTGCCGGCGTTTTTCGCACTTTCCTGATTCCCAATAGTCATCCCCGCAAAGAGATCAGGCTGCAGCAACTGATCCAGGCAGTCAAGCTGGTTTACTCTTCCATGTATCTGCGGGGAGCCAGGGAGTATCGCGAGAGCCTTCGGATACCTTCCAGGGAAGAGAAAATGGCCGTCATCATCCAGAAAGTGGCAGGCTCTTACCACGGGGATTATTACTATCCTCTGGTTTCAGGCGTAGCCCAATCTTACAATTACTATCCCGGGACAAATATGAAGCATGAGGATGGAGTGGTGACTCTTTCTGCAGGCCTGGGAAAGACAGCCGTGGAACGGGAGCGAACGTTTGCTTTCTGTCCAAAGTTCCCTGCAGTAGATATGTTTAAAGCCGTGGATATTGTCCAAAGCGCTCAGCGACATCTTTATACTATCCTGCCGGAGAAGAGAGAATTCGATCTCAGTGCAGGAGAGAATTCCTCCTTGGAACGTATCAGGATATCTCAGAAGCTTCTGGAAGGAGATCTCCAGCTCTTGGCTTCCGTATGGGATTACGAAAACAAGGAATTCCTTGCAGGTACCTACACACAGGGTGCCAGAGTGGTGACCTACAGGTCTCTGCTTCACTATAATCAGTATCCTCTTGCACCAGTACTGGCAGATTTTTTGAACCTGGGAAGAAAAGTAATGGGCTGTGAAGTGGAGATGGAATTTGCTTTCGATGTGGATAGCCGGGGGAGAGCTTGTTTCCACTTGCTTCAGATCAGACCCATCACTGTGAGCCAAAAGCTCTATTCGGGCTCACTGGAGAGCTATGCTTCAAAAAGAAATGAGCTGATAGCTTTCTCTTCCTATGCCCTGGGCAGTGAGATTGCAGAAGAGCTCTGTACTTTTGTTTATATCCATCCGGATAAGTTCAGCATAGTAAAAACGGAAGAGATCGCAGTAGAACTTGATGAGATCAACGGCCGGATGAAGTCTGCTGGATTGCATTATGTGTTGATTGGTCCCGGCAGATGGGGCTCCAGCGATCGTTTTCTGGGCATTCCTGTAGCGTGGAACCAGATCTCCAGAGCCAAGCTGATAGTGGAGATTGTGCTTCCCAATATGTCCATCGAAGCCTCTCACGGCTCTCACTTCTTCCATAACCTCTTCTCCATGAATGTAGGTTACTTAACCCTTTGGGACAAGGTTCAGCAGGACTATCTGGATTGGGATTATCTGGATAGCTTGGAAACAAGTTTCTCCGGCAGCTACGTGACTGTGAAAAAAAGTCCCAGTCCTCTGAAGATTTTGTTTGACGGGAAGAACGCAGTCATTTTAAAGTGATATTGTGTGTGTATTAATAATAACCGTGTATGCGAATAAAAAACACAGGAGGTATGTGTTACATGACTATGCACGAATTCCTACACCAGGTTTCAGCCAAAAACGCTGATCAACCTGAGTTCATCCAAGCCGTCTCTGAAGTGGTTGAAACCATCTGGGACGTCTATGACTCGAACCCCCAATATCGCAAGGCCAAGATATTGGATAGGATTGTGGAGCCTGATCGGATCATCATTTTCAGAGTACCTTGGACCACAGATGCCGGCGAAGTGATGGTCAATCGAGGTTACCGGGTGGAGTTCAATGCTGCTATTGGTCCTTACAAGGGAGGCTTGCGTTTCCATCCCAGCGTAAACTTGGGTATCCTGAAGTTCCTGGGCTTCGAACAAATCTTCAAAAACAGTCTCACAACTCTTCCTATGGGTGGAGGGAAAGGCGGCAGTGATTTCAATCCCAGAGGTCGTTCAGACGACGAAGTGATGCGTTTCTGCCATTCTTTCATGCTCGAGCTCTTCCGTCATATTGGCCCGGACACAGACGTTCCTGCCGGAGATATTGGCGTTGGTAAGCGAGAGATAGGCTTCCTTTATGGAATGTACAAGAAAATCAGAAACGAAGCAACCGGGGTCCTGACAGGGAAGGGACTGGAGTGGGGCGGAAGCTTGATCCGTCCTGAAGCCACAGGATTCGGAACAGTCTACTTTGCCGAGGAAATGCTCAAGACCAAAGGCATGAGTTTTGATGGCAAGACTGTGCTCGTCTCCGGCTCCGGAAACGTTTCCCAGTATGCCATTCAGAAAGTCAACGATCTGGGTGGAAAAGTGGTGACAGCTTCAGATTCAGATGGCTTCATCCATGATCCTGATGGAATCAAGGGAGAGAAATGGGAGTATCTCATGGAACTCAAGAACATCAAACGGGGAAGGATCAGTGAATATGCCGAAGAATTTGGTGTCAAATACTATCCCGGTGCCCGTCCTTGGGGGATTCCGGCAGATGTAGCTCTGCCTTGTGCCACTCAGAACGAGATCAATGGGGAAGAAGCCCGCACTCTGATCAAAAACGGCTGTATCTGCGTTTCCGAGGGAGCCAATATGCCCACCACTCCCGAGGGCGTGGAACTGATCCTGGATGCCAAGATTCTCTATGGTCCCGGTAAAGCTGCAAACGCCGGTGGCGTTGCAACCTCCGGTTTGGAGATGACCCAAAATTCCATGAGAATATCTTGGTCCAGAGAAGAAGTGGATGCCAAACTGCACAGCATTATGAAGGCTATCCATGAATCTTGCGTGCAGTACGGCAAGAAAGATAACTTTACAAATTACGTCCGGGGTGCCAACGTGGCCGGCTTCATCAAAGTAGCCAATGCCATGATGGATCAGGGATTGGTATAACAGATAATAAGTAAATGAACTGAGATGTCCGGGGGCCTCAGGCCTCCGGACTTCTTATCAAAGAGGAAGTTTTGACCAAGACGGAAACACATAGCGAATCCGCCATACTAGCTGCCTTGACTGAGCGGGTTAAGGAGCTTGACTGCCTGTATCAGATAGGTGATATCTCCCACCAACCGGATTTGGAGCACCGGGAAATACTCTCCAGAATTATTAGCATCATTCCACCGGCCATGCAGTATCCGGAGCTGGCTACAGCCAGGCTCATGATTGATGGAGATTCCATCAGCTCACATCCTCTGGTGCAGGGCCCTGTTCAGATCAGCGCCGAGGTGGAAGAGAACTTCCGTAAATGCGGTCTCCTGGAAGTCTTTTATCAGTCTCTGCCGGATGGCTCCATCCCCACATTTCTCCCTGAGGAAGAGAGGCTTCTGCGCTCTATAGCCCGGCAGATATCTCTGGTGATTGAGCGTAAGAGCATTGAAGAAAACAACCTCAGATTGCAGGATCAACTGCGCCATGCAGACCGGCTTGCCACCATTGGTCAGCTAGCGGCAGGTATTGCTCATGAGATCAACGAGCCGCTCACCAACATTCTGGGTTTTGCCCAATTGATAGACGAGAACGATAGCATACCCGATCAGGTGCATCAGGATGCGAAGCACATCATCAATTCCACTCTTCATGCCCGTGAGGTGATCAGGAAACTGATGCTTTTTTCCCGTCAAGTTCCTCCCAATAAAACTGAGGTGGATTTGAACAAATTGATTATTGATGGACTTTACTTTCTGGAAAGCCGGTGCGAACGGCAACAGATCCGGCTCGTTAAGGATCTGGACAATGCCAATCCCTGTATCATAGCTGATCCCAGCCAGATTCATCAGGTGATGGTGAACCTGGTGGTAAATTCCATGCAAGCTATGCCGGAGGGCGGTACTATCACATTGGGTACGAAGAAACAGGGCAAGAAAGTACTCCTCTTTGTATCCGACACAGGTACCGGCATGACCAAGGAAGTGCTGGAAAAAATCTTCATTCCCTTCTACACCACCAAGGATATAAATCAAGGAACCGGCTTAGGTTTATCGGTAGTCCACGGGATTGTGAATACCCATAATGGCAAAATAGAGGTTGACAGCAGTCCGGGTAAGGGCTCTTGTTTCACAATCTTCTTTGAGGTGAATAATGCCTGATACTAAAACCAAAATATTGATCGTAGACGATTCTCCGGACACTCTGATGATGCTGGATCGCAAAATGAAATCCAGAGGCTTTGATTGTGTGAGCGTAGAAAGCGTTTCCAAAGCCATTGAAGTGCTGGATCGCGAGGAGATAGACCTCGTACTCACAGACTATAAGATGCCCAAACACAGCGGTTTGGACCTGATTCACTACATCAAAGATCATAAACCCCAGATCAGAGTGATTATGATCACCGGGTTTCCTACCATTGAAGGCGCTGTGGAAGCAGTTAAAGTGGGTGCTGAGGAGTATCTTACCAAGCCCTTCACAGACAACGAGCTCTTTGGAGCTATCTCCAGCGCTCAGGCGAAGATCCTGCAGGCCAGGCTTTCCCGCAAATCCGCCAGTTCCACTCCAAATCCCTATGGCATGGTGGGCAATTCACCGGTGATGACCAAGGTTTACAACAGCATCAAGAAATCCTCAGCAAACAATGCCACTGTCCTGATCCAGGGAGAGAGCGGCACCGGCAAAGAATTGGTAGCCAGAGCCATACACTATCATTCCAAGCGCAGCAAAGCGCCATTCGTACCCGTCAACTGCGGCGCTATCCCGGAAAGCCTGCTGGAAGCTGAGCTCTTTGGCTATACCAAGGGTTCATTCACCGGTGCCACAGAGACTCGGGCTGGATACTTCCTCACTGCCGACGGCGGCACCATTTTTCTGGATGAGATCAGCGAAACCTCCCTTTCCATGCAAGTGAAGCTTTTGCGGGTGTTGCAGGATAAACAGGTTACCATGATCGGCTCCAAAAGCCCCAGATCAGTCAATATCCGGGTTATAGCTTCCACCAATAAGGACCTGCAAAACCTCATTCGCCAAGGTAGTTTCCGGGAAGACCTTTTTTATCGTTTGAACGTCCTGCCCATCCTCGTGCCTCCTCTTAGAGAACGTAATGGCGATATCAACAGATTAATCTGCCACTTTTTGGAAAAGTACTCTCGCGAAAATGCCCAGAATCCTCCCGGCATCAGCGATGAAGCACTTGATGCCCTGAACAAATACCATTGGCCGGGTAATGTGCGGGAACTGGAAAACCTGATCTATCGCCTGGTGGTGATGAGCGATGACCACCGGATAAGTAGAAAAGATTTGCCGGACTATATGAAATTCCAGATCCACAATGCCAAAGACCTTACACGCAGCTTGGAAGAAGTGGAAAAGGAATACATACAAGACGTTTTGCTTTCCGTGGGAGGTAACAAGAGCCAGGCCGCCAAGATATTGCACATAGATCGCAAGACTCTGCACAACAAGTTGAATCTCTTTGGGGAGGAATAACGTATGTTGATGGATTTGATCCGCAGGAACCGCAGCTATCGCCGGTTTGATCACTCTCACAAGCTCACAAGAGACTGTCTGGAAAGCCTTGTTGAAGCTGCCCGGCTCAGCTCCTCTGCAGCCAATCTGCAGGTCTTAAGGTTCTATTTGGCGCATGAAGAAGCAGAGCTGCAGCGCATCTTCCCGCATTTGAAGTGGGCGGGCTACATGCCGGAATGGGATGGGCCTGTTGAATCCGAACAGCCCACGGGCTACATCCTTATCCTCTGCCCTCCAGGAGCATCCAATTACTATTTGCTGGATACCGGGATTGTGAGCCAAAGCATACTGCTGGCTGCCACAGAACAGGGTTTGGGAGGATGTATGTTTGCCTCGTTCCAACCAGAAGCCTTGCATCGTGACTTAATGCTTCCGGATTCCTGCGGTGTAGTGCTGGTGATTGCCTTGGGTAAACCTGCAGAGACGGTTCAGATCGAAGAGATTGACTCCTCCGGCAGTGTGAAATACTATCGTGATGCCAAAGGCATTCACCACGTACCCAAACGCGCTCTGAAAGACCTGCTGCTAAACTAAGCTTCTTCAGCCTTAAGCACGGAGATTAGCTTCTCAATCCGTCTGGATCTGGTCTCAGGACGCTTTGCCTCATCGATCCAGGCTATATCCTCTTTCTGATGGGAGTATGACCATTTTTGCCATTTATCAAGGAGTCCGGTACTCTCCAGGGCGGCTTTCACGTCCTCCGGAAGCTCCACTTGTCGAGGCTCAAAATCCCGCTCGATAGTCAGCTTGATCTTGTCCCCAGCCTTGTAACCAGTGGCATCCCGCATCTCTTTATTGAAGACCATCATAAGCTCCCCGGCATACTTTGCCAGATTTCTGCGGAACTTCTGGCCGTCTATAGTGATCACCACCGGGATTCTGCCCTTGCTGCCAAAGACCTTTTGGGTATCGATATCAAAGATCATATAGGCAGAACCGGGATACTCCGTCGCGTGAAGCAATTCCTGTATCAGGCTGATCTTGTTCGGATAATTGGAATAATCGGTTTCTTTCTTCATCTTCGCTCCATAATGATAATGTAGCCCAGATCCGGTTCTGCTGCCATGATTAATCCGCACACCAAGCGACGTGACAGCCCAGGATTAAGGTTTGTTATCCCAATCCCGTCAATCCCGGTATCTTGCATCAACCATTCCCCCCGGGGGGGGGGGACAGTCCATAATGAGGTTGCGGAGCGAAGCCTTGACTCGTTGGAGTTCACGACGGCTTCCCTGACTATACGTACATCTCCCAGCCTGATGCCGTCGTGGACTTCAACCAGCACGAGGCGTAGCGTAGCTTTCTGAAGCTACCTCACATAATCCGGAGGATCGGAATCCTCCGCTACGCCGAATCCAGAGTCTTACTTACTTCTCCCGGAGTCTTCACCGTGTCTTGCAGGACTCTTCCCGAACACTTTGCTCGGGAAGAGTCGGCCAAGAGTCGGTGAAGAGTCGGCGATCCATTAGGATTAGGAGATACATGAGTGGACTGAATTGATGGTTTCAAACAATGGTTTAACACACTCCCATTGAAAACGCATCTGAAACCCATGAGACACGCATGAATCTACATGGGTGTCTCATGCGTGAAACCTCAATACGACTTGACCCGACACTGACACTTAAGGGAGTAATGAGGATGAAACCAGCGAACAATGCAGATGGATTGGAACCCGATTGTTTTCTCATCTATGATCAATTCTGCTGCAGGTATCGTAGTGAAAATAAAGTAATTATAAAAATCCACTATCCGGGTCAGGCACACTAGGCTTCAAATGCCCTACCACTGATGCTTGCAGAATCAGACTAGCCAAATCTTGCTCTGCAACGGTGTAAAAAATGAATATAATTCAGTAAATATATCTTGACAACGTTTAGAACATCTTGTATTTTGTTATACATGAAGAAGATTAGAGTTTTATGTATTGTCGCTACCTTCGTGTGTGTTGCCTGGGTTACATCGGCGCAAGCTGTTGAGTTTACGACGTTGGATACGCTGGACTTGGGGCTTTCAAACATGAACAAACTCCATCGTTACTCTGAGACTGATTTCATCGCTATCAACGACTATAGTCTGCTTAGATTGGAGCTAAGCCCGGATTCATGTTCTGAGATAGCAAGATACGACAGTCAGGATGCATTCAGAGATTGTTACGACTTGATACTAGGGGACAGGCTACTGGTTTATGATGCTGACTTTCGATGTCGGATCTATTCAATTCTTCCTGATGGATTCAGCCTGGTGGATTCTTACTATCTTGATCATAGCTGGGGAGAGGAAACATTCCTTCTCTATACCATGTTAACAGGGGATGTGCTGTATGTGTACTATCGCAGGGAGATTGCTGAGTCACCATATAATGAGCTAGCCATGGATGTCTATGATGCTTCGGGAGCTGGAAGGCCAGTTTTGGTTAGTCACAACATACTTGCGGATCTTCAGGGGGGAGCAATCGCCACTCTTCAAGCCGGGACTGGGATGTATTATGCCAGCATATCTGGAAGATTGTACTTTTTTGAGGATCCCCTGGTGCCCAATTTTGTAGATATCGTCCCCAGCTTCCCTCCAGGGGAGTTTATAGGTTTGTTACGCCAGGATGGGGAAAATTTATTCATAGTGTCCAGCAATAGTTTTGGAATAAGCGTTTACTACCTGGTGCCTTCTCCAGGAGGTGGCATGCAAATTTCCTGGGTTGATTCAATTCCTTTGTTTGGAATGGGTTTCTATCCCTTATGGGAAGATGATCGGCTTCTGATCTTGGGATCTGATCAATTCTATGAGAATCATCGAATATACGCTCTGCAGCCTGATGCCACCGGCATACACCAATTGTTCTGGCGCAACGTTGACGAATATGCTGCAATGTATCCCTTTGCTGATGGTAGGTATTTGTTGAAGAGCTATTCTAATCTATCTGCTATGGATCACGCTCTGCTGGTTTCTGAACCTTTTCTTAGTTTCCGCTCCGGGACTATAAAAACCCAAATTGGTGGCAGAATACTGGAATTTGTGCATGATCTCAATAGACTTTCCCTATATGATTGCCAGGAAGAGACATGGTTAGCCGAATATCTTGATGTTGAATCAAGTTCATCCCTTTACAAACCAGGAGCACAACAAAAAGTCTATGCTACCGATGATGAGATATTGATTGTTAATGTGGATGAAGACGGTGGATATGTCTATGACAGCTACCCCAGACCCGCTTTCTTTGATAGTGCTGACCTTTGTGATGATTACCTTGTAACCCACACCCGTTCCGGTACGAATAGCATCCTTCGACTATATAGAGTGACAGCCGATAACCTCCTCCCTCTCGACGAGTATACTGCAACTGTGAACTACTATGCCGATTTGGTCTTCTACTCTCCCAATCACTTTGTAATCCGAGGCATCAATCAGAGTGATAACGTTCGTATCTCATTTTACCGGATTAATGCCGAAGAGGAAATTGAGCCTATCTCCCTGCATACGCTTTCCCCTCCGAACTATGAACTGTGCCTGATGGATCACAAGCTCTTCGGAGCAGAAGAAGGACAAGTATTGTTTGATCTGAGTAATCCTGATAATCCGGTATTACAAGGAACCTACAATGGACCAACGTCATTTGCTGCGAGCTTTAGTTTTGATGGAGTGAGCCGCTACATCATGAGGCTCAGAAATGGAGATTATGTTGTTACAGATCAGAACTTCCAGATCTTGGCTGAACTACCATATCAGAATTGCCTTTACGTTGGAGAGAATCGTTTTATAGCTGATTTTGGAGAGGATTACCGCATTATCGAGCACAGCGCAGTCACATCCAATCTGGATCCTGGCTTGGTTCCGGAACCCGTAATCCTGGGCAATATGTGGCCAAATCCCTTCTCCGGAAGGCTGAACATAGAGCTAAGGACACAGGTGACAGATCCCTATAGATTAGAGATTTATAATCTGCGGGGCCAAAGAATCAGAACTATATCCCGGGGAACCCTGGATAAAGGGATTCACAGCTTCAGCTGGGATGGTTTGAACGATAGAGATGAAGCTGTGGGCAGCGGGATCTACTTTGTTAGAGCTAGTTGTGGCCACAGAAGCGATATACGCAGAATAATCAAGATCAGACCCTAGGGAGGCTTTATGAAGAAGACAAGCTTACTTATCATTATCATGATATTGATAGGAGTGGTTCAGGCAGCTTTTCTGAAGGATTTTCCCCAAAGTCTGCAGCAACCGGATGGGACTCGATTTGAAGCTTATCGCAGCGGAGATGAGTTTTACAACTGGTTGCATGATACAGAAGGCTATACTATAGTACAGAATGATCAGGGTTACTACGTTTATGCTGAGGCAGCACCTGATGGGATCAGGCCTGGTACCAGAATTGTGGGACGGGAACTGCCATTGGGGTTGGAGAAAGGACTGAGTATATCTAGAGAAGAGCTGGAATTGCGTCGGGGACGTCGTAGTCGAACGCCTGAAGCTTCCAGATGGATCGGTGAGTTCTGCAATCTTGTGGTGTTTTTGAAGTTTGCTGATGATGCCGGGTTCAACACTCCATTTGAAGAGTACAGCTCCGTCTTCAACTTTGCTGTCCCCGGTGATGTTTCACTCAGAGCATATTACGACGCAGTCTCATACGGACAGCTGGATGTGATCAGTCACCTTTTCCCGGAAGATCAGGATACTATCACTTGTGCATACACGGATATCAGGCCAAGAGGATACTACCTTCCCCAATCCTTCAACAACCCGGGTGGCTACGTTGATTTTGAATCTGGCGATCGGGAAATTGAATTGATTCAAAGAGTATGTCAGAGTTTATCCGCAGACCTGCCCCCTGATCTGGATACGGATTGTGATAATGATGGCTATGTGGATAACCTCACAATTCTGATTTGTGGAAGCACCGGAGCTTGGGCAGAGCTGCTCTGGCCGCATGCCTGGGGTTACGAGCAGCCGGATGGTCATCTTTTACTGAATGGAGCTATTTTGAAGAACTACAATATCCAGCTGGAAGATTTTGTTGCATTCTATGGTACTTCAGTACTGATGCACGAGTTTTTCCATACCCTGGGAGCGCCGGATTTATATCGCTATGTGGAAAGCTCAGTGGTACCAGTTGGTTATTGGGATCCGATGGGGTCATGCGCAGAGGTACCTCAACACATGCTCTCTCTCAGCAAATACTTATATGGTAGTTGGCTGCCGGCACCCACTCAATTGTTCAATTCCGGCACCTATACTCTCTATCCTCTGAGTTCTTCCTCAGGGACAAGGTCTTACCGTATCACTTCCTGGGTCTCGGGTGAACATTATATCCTGGAGTACCGGAAAATTGATGACCAGTATGAGCAGCAGATACCGGGTACAGGTCTGATTGTTTATCGATACCTGCCGGAATTTGATGGGAATGCCAGCGGACCGCCAGATGGAGTCTATATTTATCGTCCTGGAGCCGGGATAAATATTCAGCCCGGAGATCTTGGAGCAGCAGCGATGTCTGCTCAATCAGGATTTGTTTCGATCAGTGAATCCACCATCCCCAGTGGTTTTTCCACAGATGATGCGCCGGGAGGCTTGTTCCTTTATGATGTGGGCTTGGCGGGGGAAACGATCAGCTTTTCTGTGAAGATCTCCGACATTCAGGTCATAAATCCTCATCGTGGAGATGCCTATGTCGCAGGGGACAGCCTGAGGATCAGGTGGGCTGATAAGTATCATACTGGTTTGATACGTCTGGAATACTCAATCGATAACGGAACTAACTGGAGTGATATTGCATCAAGCTACCCCAATACGGGGCACTATGATTGGCAGATTCCCCAGGTGGAATCCTCTTTGTGCTTAATCAGGATATCCCTCTTAGGTACATATAGCCAGGATACGATGCTTGCTCCATTCAGTATCCTATCTGCTTTAGAAGCACCGGTTTTGTTGGTGCCGGAGAATCACCAGGAAGGGGTTGCCACGAATCCTCAACTAAGTTGGAGTGGGGTGCCGGCTGCGCAGAGTTACCGTTTGGAGCTATCCAGCGATCCCCAGTTCTCCATCCTGGATAGAGAGATAGTTTCGCAGGGGACATCTGCACAGGTTCATCTTCTCTCGGCTTTTACCCAGTATTATTGGAGGGTATCTGCCAAGGCAACAAATCAATGGAGTCCGGTATCTCAAGTCTTTACTTTTCAAACCGGTGCTGTGTCTGAACCCCCCGAAATCCCATCTTTACTAAGCCCGGGACATCAGAGTCAGGACATTTGCTTGAATCCTGTACTGAGGTGGCAAGAGGCGGATCTGGCTGAGTATTACCATCTGCAAGTAGCACGAAACGCTTATTTTACAGAGTCGTTAGTAGAGCTGGGTCCTATTGTTGGGACTTCTTATGCTTTGAGTGGTTTGGAGCCATACTGCTGGTACTATTGGAGGGTTTTGGCAAGCAATGGCTTCGGGAGCAGCCCCTACTCCACTTCACGAAGATTCAGGACTGGTGATTGGGTGGGAAACAACGACGATACAGATAGTCCCCAGTCTTTCTTTCTGAGTGCTGTCTATCCCAACCCTTTCAATCCGGAGGCCCGGGTCAGTTTCTTTCTGCCGAAGTCCGGAGAGGTGACGCTGGGCGTTTATAATATACGAGGGCAATTAGTTAAGACGTTGTATAACGGGATTCTGAACCGGGGGACTCATAATTTCAGTTGGGATGCTACCGATGAGTGTGGCATCAGCCAAGCTTCCGGAATATACATATTTAGATTGTCACATGTAGGTGAGCATCAAACCAGGAGAGCAATACTGCTGAAGTAAGCTTTCGTCTCTTGATTTCAGGATCGATGCTTCAATCAAGTGTTGATCCGGGTTGCTTTCTTAAACCGGGCAAACTTCGGGGTTGACACAAAGATTGGGGTTTTTAACGTGGTCAGGAGAAATATAAATCAATATAAAAAGGATAAATGGAGGAATCATGTCCGACAATCTAGTTTACGGAAAGATCAGTTCCAAAGAATCGATGGAACTCGAGGAAAAGTACGGTGCGCATAACTATCACCCGCTGCCGGTAGTGCTGGCAAAAGGCGAAGGCGTTCACCTCTGGGATCCGGAAGGTAATCATTATTACGACTTCCTTTCTGCCTATTCAGCCGTCAATCAGGGACACTGTCATCCCAAGATCGTGAATGCTCTGATCGACCAAGCCCGGGAACTGACTCTCACATCCCGCGCCTTCTTCAACAACAAACTGGGAGAGTATGAGAAGTTCGTTACCGATTTCTTCGGTTATGATATGGTGCTGCCCATGAATTCCGGCGCCGAAGGCGTTGAAACAGCTCTCAAGCTGGCCCGCAAATGGGGCTACACTGTGAAGGGCATAGAGAAAGACAATGCCATCATTATCTTCTGCGAAAACAACTTCCATGGCCGCACCCTTTTTGTGGTCTCCGCCTCAACCGATCCGGATTGCTACGATGGCTTTGGACCCTTCATCCCCGGGATTATGAAGATAGCATACAACGATGTGAACGCACTTGCTGAAGCTCTTGCCAAGCATGGTAAAAACGTGGCGGCCTTCATCGTAGAGCCCATTCAGGGTGAAGCCGGCGTCTTTGTGCCGGAAGACGGCTATCTGAAGAAATGCTATGAGCTTTGCAAAGAACACAATGTGCTGTTTATCGCCGATGAAGTTCAGACTGGTATTGCCCGTACGGGTAAGCTTCTGGCATGCGATTATGATAACGTGCGTCCGGACATCCTGATCCTGGGTAAGGCCATCTCCGGTGGTGTGTTGCCTGTCTCCGCAGTTCTGGCCGACCGTGAGATCATGCTCACTATCAAGCCAGGTCAACACGGCTCCACTTTTGGTGGTTTCCCGCTGGCTTGTGCTGTTGCCAAAGCTGCTCTGGAAGTGGTTAAAGAAGAAAAGCTTGCTGAGCGTGCCTTCACTCTGGGTGAAAGATTCCGTGCTTCTCTGAGAGCCATCAATCACCCCATGTTGAAGCTGGTTCGCGGACGTGGCTTGCTCAATGCCATCGTGGTGGAACCCAAAGATGGCGTCGAAGCTTGGGACGTCTGCTTAATGCTCAAGGAAAAAGGCATCCTGTGCAAACCTACTCACCGGCACATTATCCGTCTGGCACCTCCTTTGGTGATCACCGAGGAAGAGCTGGATGAATGCGCTGCCATTATCAAAAGCGTGTTTGAAACACTATAAATCATACTCAAATTGCTCAGTCCTGTCTTTTATACAGGACTGAGCTCTTTGTTTAAACAGGGAGAATTGTGGTAGCAGCAGATTTTCGCAGCGGATTCGTCTGCATCGTTGGGAAGCCCAATACCGGGAAATCCACGCTTATGAACAGGATTCTGGAGCAGAAGCTCTCAATTACCAGTCCCAAACCGCAGACTACGCGTTATGCGATCAAGGGCATTTGGAACGATGAGAAGCATCAGATCGTTTTTGTGGATACTCCTGGCTATCTGAAGCCGCGCTATGAAATGCAGCGCAAGATGCTAAAGATCTGGAGCGATGCCTTCAAGGATGTGGATCTGGTGATCTTCATGGCGGATATACGCAATTTCCCCACGGACTACGATCTGGAGGTGCTGGAGCATCTGAAGCATCTGAAGAATCCTCAGATTGCTGTTTTCAACAAGATAGACGGGCTGCAGAGCTTTGATAAAGAGAAGCTGACCAGCTTTCTTCCTGCTTCCATCAACGAAACCCATTTTATCTCTGCCTACACGGGAGAGCATCTGCCCGCATTGCTGGATTCCATCACGGCTTTTATCCCCTTCCATGAACCCTATTACGAGGAAGACCAGCTTTCGGATTTGCCAATGCGCTTCTTTGCCAGAGAGGTGATCCGGGAAGGGATATTCCATCTTTTGGAGCAGGAACTCCCTTATGCTGCGGCGGTGTTGATCGATCGCTACACGGAGCTTCCGGATAAAGTGGTGATCAATGCCGTGATCTGGCTGGAACGGCATTCCCAGAAGGTGATTCTTATCGGAAAGAATGGCATGCAGTTAGCCAAGATCAGGGAGTATGCGGAGCGTCAACTGGCGGCTTTTTTGGGATTGGAAGTCCAGGTGCATCTCTGGGTGAAGATCAATCCAAACTGGCGCAAGAAGGCTTCATCCCTGAAAGAGCTTGGCTTTGAGTGAAAAAACTATTGACATAATCCGGTGATTCTCATGCTGGGTGGAATCTGTGGCCTGTGTTTGTTTTTATATTTTTACGCAGATTATGAGTTTTAGTTGGGAATATGCTTTCAATGAATCCAGTGCATAGAATCCTGGTCATAGATATCGGGAACACAAACACCAATTGCGCCGTTTTCGAGGGTAAGACGCGTGTATCTTCCTTTATTATAGAATCCCTTCGCGGGATAACTGTGTGTGAACTGTGCTCTCAACTAAGGCAGAATCTTGATTCTTCTCCATCTCTGGATTATGCGGTTATAGCCAGTGTGGTGCCGGATTTACTCTCTGTGTGGAAGCAAGCTATGGAGCAAGAGCTGGGCATCAAGCTCTATATTATTGATGGTCATAGTCCTCTTGGCATGAAGTATCCCTATCCCGATCCCAGCTATATCGGGCCGGACTTGGTGGTCAATGCTTTTGCTGTCTGGAAGCTATATCAGCGTAACTGTCTGGTGATCGATCTGGGCACAGCCACTACCATTCAATTGGTGAACCAAGATGGCTACTATGAAGCCGCAACAATCATTCCAGGCCTGAAGACAGCTGCCGATAACCTCATCGGAAAAGCTGCCATGTTACATGAGATAGAGCTAAGGTTTCCTCAGCACGTGATGGGACAGAACACCACTGATGCTCTGCTTTCCGGCATAGTACTGGGTCACTGCCTGATGCTGGAGGCCTTTATATCCAGGATCAAAGCCGAGTATCCTCAGAAAGCTCCGCTTTATGTGGTGTTGACCGGTGGTCTTGCCGCTCTTATCGCCCCGGGTATGCATTCTGTAGAACTGGTGAATCAGGATTTAACCCTCGAAGGTCTGAGAATGGCCGGTGTAGAGCTGAGGGGGAAGGGACTCTGATGGCAGTCAGAATCGTTCAAAGCTCTTGGCTCAGGCTATTCTGGCTAGCGCTGGCCGTTAGTGGGATAAGCTGTCTTGCTGCCAACATGGTTCCAAGATTGTATCTGGAAGGTTACGCCCCCATAGTTTATAATCAGAGAGATATATACAAGATAAACAAGGGTTTGAACCTCAACAAAACCCAGCCATACAGAATCCAGGGGATGGCTCCCATCCGCAAGGATACCTATGATCCGGAGACTAATACCATCAGAGTATCTCAGAAGACAGATACTTTCCTGATCATACCGGAATTGATTATTCCCATGGATGCTTATGTGGTAAACCTTCGACGCAAGGTTTTCCGCTCCACTCTGATGGCACATGGCCGCACCAGAGCTCAAGCAGAGCAAACCACTCAAACGGGATTGATCCGAGAATTTGTGCTTGATTTACCCACCATTGCCATGCCCAGAGCTGTGCAAAGAGTCTTCGGTACCCGGGCAGGAAGGCTCAATCTGGATGGCACTCAGAAAATTACCATTTCAGGAAGTACAACCAAGCGGAAACGTGTGCCGATCTGGGAGACCAGCAACAATGCCAGATTTGACCTCAAGATGCAGCAGGAGACCAATCTGCGTCTCACAGGCACAATTGGAGAGAAGATCGCTGTCAATCTGAAGTATAATTCCGCTATGGACGAGCAGATCTTTAACCCCAACAATATCAACATCAAGTATACCGGTGATGAAGATGAACTGGTGAATAGCATAGAAGCCGGTAACATCACCCTGTCTCTCTCCGGATCACGCTATATCAGCTATAGCACCCGTTCCCAGGGTCTCTTCGGCGTTACTTCCAAGCTGAAGTATGGAAACCTTGATCTATCTGTAATCGCCAGTAAAGAAGAGGGTGAGAAGAACACTCAAACCTATGTGGGCACCAGCCAGGCGGATTCCACCATCTTCCGTAGTAAAGACTACACGATACGCACTTTCTACTATCTGAACGATCCCTACGAGCTTTACAGCCTCTACTCTGATGCCGATATGGGGCAGAATATCCCGGAAGGTTACCTGAATAATGCCATCAAGACCGATAACACCGGGGCCTGGATGATCCGGGATGCAAACCTGCTGCCAGCTAATGGAACAGTGAAGCTTTATCTGGACGATGCCAATACTGTTAACGACGGCATCACAGCCGATGAAGGAGATCCGGTCTACACAAGTGAAACGGAATCCTACGTCCCATACTATGAGGAGCTTACTGAAGGCACAGACTTTGTGACAGACTACAACACCGGTGTGATCCAGGTTCTGAGAGCTGTGGATCGACGTCATACTTTAGCTGTGAGATATGTGCAGAGGGACGGCACTCCTGTTCCTGCCAACAGCAATGTGGAGGACGGACTTCGTCACGCCAAGCCCATCCGAAAATCCAATCAGGGCTACGATCCCGATAATCCCTTCAGTGTATGGCATTACCAGATGCGGAATGTTTACAACCTGAACAAGACCAACATTAAAAACGATGGCTTTACTCTGCAAATCTATATCGAGAATACAGATCGCACACGTATCTACAACGTTCCGGATAGCCTGGCAGTTGGGCAGATAATAACCTATACAGACTACCTCAGAATGGATAGCACCGGTGATGGCTTGATCAACGGTGACGATAACACGGTAAACCTGGCCAAAGGCTTGGTATTTATTCCTTTTATAGAGCCCTTCCGTCCTCTGGGAGAGGAAGCAGTTTACGAAGATGACAGCGAGTTCCTGTATAACACGAATTTAATCTACTACATCTCCGTGAAAGGGAAGATAGGCCGTGAATCCATAGAATTAGCCCAGGGAGGAATCCTACGAGGAAGCGTCCGAGTGATGGTGAACTCCCGGGTTCAAAGAGAAAACATAGACTATCTGGTGGATTATGACTTTGGCAGGATCACCTTCCTCTCCTCCGAAGGTAAAGACCCTGATGCCAAGATAGAGATAGATTATGAATACCGCAGTGCTTTTGCTGTGGCCAAAAAGAATCTAGCCGGGGTGAGAGCGGATTGGAACCTTACGGACTATGCCAAGTTAGGCGGAACCCTGATTTACCGTTCAGAAAGCGTAAGTGACCGCCGTCCCCGCATCGGTAGCGAAAACATCGAGATGTGGATGGCGGATGTGGATGGCTCGATAACTCTGAAGCCCATGTTCCTTACCCGCTGGCTGGATGCCTTGCCTCTGATCCGAACCAATGCAGAATCACGTATTTCTCTTTCGGGCGAGATAGCCTACACCATTCCCAAGATCTACGGCGATCCCGATACCAAGGCTGGAGTAGCCTATATAGACGATATGGAATCCATCGTGGATTCGTATCCCATGGGTTCCTCCCTTAGCACATGGAGCATGGGCTCAAAACCCTGGGGAACTTCCCTGGCCAAAGGCAGAACTATCTGGTATAATCCCAAGAATATACGTAGAGAGCAATTGGAAGACCCGAATACCTTAACTGCCAGAGAAAAGGTCGAAACCGTAACAGTGCTGGCGATGAAAGTCTTTCCCAGCGATATGGGCTTGCCCGGTTCCACAGTGTGGAGTTGGGGCGGCATCATGAAGTATCTGGGAAACCAGCTCGATTTTTCACAAAAGAAGTATATTGAAGTTCTGGTTAAGCTGGACGTTCCGGTCAATAGTACCGCACCCAATGCCATTCTGCACTTTGATCTGGGTGATGTTAACGAAGATTTCTACACCGAGTTTGGTGGTCTGGGAATGCTCAACCGGGAAGACTTGAATAATGACGGAGTACTTTCCGTTGGTGAGGATACCGGACTGGATGGGATCGTTCACGGTGAGCCGGGCGCAGATCCCAACGATGTGGCATCCAATCAGATAGATAGTGCTACAGGAGACTATCCCTATATCAATGGGACAGAGAACAATGGGGTTCTGGATACCGAAGATATGGATAGCAACGGAGTGTTGAACACTCTGGACCGCTATTTCTCTTATGCAGTGTCCCTAAATGATTCCCTGCATCTGGAAAACATCAATCACGATGGCTGGCGCTTATACCGCATTCCTGTCTCCGATCCGGCTTACTATCAGGTTGTAAACAACTCCTCCACAGGTATCCAGCCCACCCTGAAGAAGATCTCTTTTGCCAGAGTCTGGCTGGAGACCGATGAAACCACGAAGATATTTATAGCCGATGCTTCCGTGGTGGGAAACAAATGGGAAGATTTCCACATCAGGAATTCAGAAGGTGTCCCTCTCAGTCCGTCCGATCTCCTACTCTACAACACTTCCTATCTCTCGGGAATCGTGAACAACCAAAAGAACAGAATGCACTACACTCCTCCTCCCGGAACCGTCTTCATCGAGGATAGGAGAGAAACCAACGAATCCGCCCTGAGTCTGAGCCTGACAAATCTTCAACCCGGAGATCAATGCCTGCTGCGTCAAAGGCTCTTCGATCCCTACAATCTGTTATCCTACAACAATGTAAAGTTCTGGATCTATCCCGAAACTTTGGATAACCATGGCACATATCCTGATTCGCTGGATATAATCTTTAGAGTAGGTGCAGATTCACTGCGCTACTACGAGATCAAGCAACGTGTGAAGGTGAACGATTGGCAGCAAAAGATGCAGGAAGAGCTCTGGAACGACCTGGTCTATCAACTGACGGAGCTCTCCTCTCTCAAACAGATCGATCCGGAAGCTACTCAAGGCTCCCAGGATTTTGGCACCTACACATTATCATACACCGGGAGCCCATCCCAGATTCCCACACTCACGAACATCCGTGAGATCTATTTTGGTATATCCAATCCTGAGGATATCGCCAATCCCCAAGCCTATTCAGGAACTATTTATTACAACGATCTCCGACTTTCCGATCCCTATCAGGATATCGGTATAGCCAAACGGATTTCTCTCAATACAGTGCTGGCAGATTTGATGACTCTGGATATCGACTATGAGGATAAAAGCGAGAACTTCAATCCTACCATCCAAAGAGGCAGATCAAACACCTTCACCAGCCTGAGAAGTCTCACTATCAACAACAGGTATTTCCTGGGCAAGTTCTTCCCTCAAAGTTGGGGTGTCGATATGCCGTTGAACCTCAACAGGACCTACAGTCTGGGTATACCTCGCTTCCGTGCAAATTCCGACCTTCTGAGGGATAGTATCACTGATGAAGCAGAAAAAGAGCGGGAGATGAACGAGAGTTTGACCTATGCTGCAGATATTGCTCTCAGTCAACGGACAGCGCCCAGTAACAAAATCTTGCTTTACACTCTTTACCGCACATCTTTCAGTGCCCGTTATGAGGATTCCTTCCGACGCACTCCCACCACCAAGGACGACATCCGTTCCTGGCGTGGAACCCTCAACTACAACCTCAGTTTCTCGCCGGATAAAGTGAGCTTTCCGCTCTTTCGCAATTACCGTTTTGGATGGTTCCCGACCACCTGGAACAACAGCTTCACTTTCAATGCCAACTTGCCCAATAGCTTCGACTGGCAGCTTCGTGAGGGAGTTCTGGGTTGGCATCCACGCGCTCAAACCCTGAGTAGCAGAATTCTAACCACAGACAACAATATAAACTGGACATTGCTCAGCGACTTAAGTGCCAGACTACGGCTCAACACCAAGCGTGATCTTCTCCAAAAAGACTATTGGGAATCCCTCAATTTGGGTAAGGAAACCGAATATGTACAAGATGCGGAGCTTTCCTATAATCCCAACTATTTGGCCAGTATTATGACTTTCAGCACTACTTTGGGTACGAAATTCTCCGAGTTCCAGAAGAAATACACTCAGAACGTGGAAGGCCAACAGGAAGATTACTATCAAAGCGATGGCGGTAATCAGAGAAGCATCCGGGCCAGTCTTACTCTGCAGAACTCCAATTTCCTGGGTAATCTGGCGCGTAACATGCAGCAGAATCATAGACGCAGAGTGGAGGAGCGGGAGCAGAATCGGCGTAACACGGAATCGGGAGCGGATAGCACAGGAGTTCAAGCCCCTCCGGAAGAAAGAAGGGAAGATCAGGAACCAGAAATCAAAGAAGAAGACCTGAAGCCTGATCCGGAAGAAGAACGCCGCAGGGAAGAGGAAAGGCTCCGCGAGGAAGAACGCCGCAGGGAAGAAGAACGTCTCCGTGGCGGTTTGATGCCTGGCGAAGAGATCAAGGAACCGGAATTTCCCGGCGAAGAACCCCGCTTTGAAGAGCCCGAAGCCGAACACAGAGAAGGAGAGAGTGGCAGAACCGGTTCCGGCGGCCTGCATTTGCCTTCATTATTAATAGGATATCTGGCTAAGCTCAAGAACCTGAATCTTTCCTATCAGAACAGCTATGCCATGAATTACACCAGGAAAGAGGAACGTCCTCCTTTTGCTTTCCAGATTGGCTTACCTCACAGCGTAGCTCCGGATTTCCTGGATGCCACCAGCGATGATAATACTCTGTCGCTTTCCTCGGGATTGAACCTGGGCCGCAATTTTGACAGCATGCTAAGCTATTCATACAGCATAAACAAGCGCTACTCCAACGCCAGCAATCAGACTGTTTCCACCACTTTCCCGGATCTGACGCTTACCTTCATGGGCTTTGACGGCTGGTTTGGCTTGAGCCGTTATCTCACCGGATCGAGGCTCAATTCCGGCTTCCAACTCACCAATCGCCAGACTGGAGATGTGAATTGGGAACGTCCCAAGCAGGAAACCCTCACCACCTCACTCAATCCGCTGCTGGGCTTTACCACCAGCGTGATGAATGCTCTCAGCGTTAACCTGAGCTATTCCATATCTCACTCCACTAATACAACTGATATGGAAAGTTACGACATTATGAAAACCACAGATACCCAGACTTTTAACAGCAATTTCTCCTATTCTCTCCGGGCAGGAAGGGGCTTCACAATTCCCTTCACCCGCAGGCGTATACATATCAGTAATGAGCTGAGCTCTACCTTACAGATAGCCTATGAACGCAGCTTCGACGAAACCAAGGGCAGAGAAGCCACACAGGTAGATCGCGACACCAGCCGCTTTGCCATTACTCCCGGAGCCACATACCAGTTTGACCGCAACATCCGCGGAGGACTTACCGGCTCCTTTGAGAAGACTACAAATAAGAAGATGGATGATGGCACTACCATCTTCAGGATAGGCATCTGGGCGGAAGTTAATCTGTAGGAAGTGACCAGTAACAAGTAACGAGTAACAAGTAACGAGTAACAAGTGACCAGTTCTGTTACCGTTGGAGTTCAAGAGGGCTTCGTTGTCTCTAGCTTCACATCCGAACCTGATGCCCTCTTGGAGTTCATCCAGCAGCAAGCAAAGCAGAGCGTTTTCACCCTGCTGACGCACCCACTGTTTGAAGTCCAATCTGGCTGAATAGTCTATTGTATAAGTGAAACTTAGATAGCCAGATTGAATTCCAAAATAAGCAGGGCTGCTAAACTCCGATTTGGCAGAAACCCTTCCAGAGTCTACTATGATACCCGGGATTGGTAATTTCCTCGTAAATCTCGGGAGAAACCTCCGGTCTCTGTGGCAAATCGGAGTTCGCCACACCAAAGAGCGAAGCAGCTGATAACTTGTCCATATTGTCCATTCCGTCCATAGAGTCCATATAATCCACCTTTAGATGCCTATACCACAAGGAGGAGCGAAGCAGCGCAGCTCTGTTCACTGATCACTGTTCACTCTCATGTCGCCGACTCTTCACCGAGTCTTGGCCGACTCTTCCCGAACACTTTGCTCGGGAAGAGTCGGCCAAGACTCGGTGAAGAGTCGGCGACCCATTAGGACAGGGAGTAGATGGAGAAATCACCCAGGAGACCAAATCCAAACCCAAGTGCAGCCTGAAAAAGGTATTTATCCGATAAGCAATCTCTGGAAAATCAATAAGATAGAGGGCTGACATCAATCCAGTTCAACATTTACCACAGCTTCACCAAAATATCTTAAAAAAAACTCACATTCCTCTTGACAGGAATCATTATATCTCAAAGTATTGCCACGGGAGCTCAAAAAATCTCACGATAACTCACAAGAGGCTCTCCAAAGCAAGGCCGATAGGCAATACCAGAAACTGAAATGAAAAGGAACCAGGATGTCCGGAGAATTTTTAGGATACTTTGAGAACTCGGTAAACAAGCAGCGGGTGATAGTGCCGGCAAGTTTCAAAAAGAAATTTGCTGCCGAAGCCAGCCGCAGCGTGATCGTTACCTTGGGTCCCAATGATACCATCGCCATCTACCCGATCGACAACTGGAAAGAAACCCTGGAAAGGCTAAAATCCGGGACAGACGACGATAAACTCCTGAGAACCCAGCTCATAGATTTTGCCATGACCGAGCAGGAACTGGAAGGTCCTGGCAGAGTAAGAATTCATGAACAGCTTCTGGAAGATGCCGGGATCACGGATAAAGTGATCATCAAAGGAGAAGGGCACTACATCAGCCTGTGGAATCCGGATACCTTCAATTCAATCCGCAAGACCAAGCTGGAATTGCATCGCAAGAGATTCACCTCGGAAGACTATCAGAAATGAGTATCTATCACGTTCCCGTCATGCAAAACGAATGCCTGGAAGCTCTTCAGCTTCGGACGGGAGCGGTGTATGTGGATGCCACTCTGGGTGGAGCAGGGCATAGCCAGGCGATGTTAAAGGCTTGCCCGGGAATCAAGCTCTATTGCTTTGATCAGGATATGGACGCTATTCGCCATAGCTCTGATGTTCTAAAGGACTTCAGTGACTCAGCAGAACTTATCCAAGCCAATTTCTCAGCCCTACGCACCGAGCTGGCGCTTCGGAGAGTGGCTGGAATCGATGGGATTCTGTTTGACTTGGGTCTGTCCTCACATCAGATTGATGAAACAGAGCGAGGCTTCAGTTTTGACCGTGATGCCACGCTTGATATGAGGATGGATCAGGAGCAGGAATACAGTGCACTGGAAGCGGTTAACCAGCTTGAAGTGGGCGAACTGGCCAAAGTAATTCGCTCCTATTCAGATGAACTGCATGCTTTGCGGATTGCCAAGGCCATCGTAGCCGGTCGTCAAGATACCCAGATTCGGACAACCCGTGAACTTGCTTCCATCATCGAAACTGTGGTTGGCAGCGGAACTAAAGAATCGCTGAAAAGCAAGGTCAGAGTCTTTCAAGCCATACGGATTCACGTCAATCAAGAGCTGCAGGTGCTGGAACAGGCTCTGGAAGACGCCATTCATCTGCTCAATCCGGGTGGGAGAATCGTGGTGATGAGTTATCACTCTCTGGAAGACAGAATCGTAAAGAATATCTTCAGGGATGCAGCCCAAGGTTGCAAATGCCCTCCCAAAATGATCCAGTGCAATTGCGATGCGAAACAGCGTCTCAAACTGATTACGCGTCGTCCAATAGAAGCAAGTGCCAATGAATTAGCAATAAATAACCGGGCTCGCAGTGCCAAACTGCGCGTTGCGGAAAAGATATGGGGGAAATAATGAGAGGAAAATTCGCTGTTCTAATCCTAGTCTTTGTGGCAGCAGTTTTTATGTATTTTCATAATGGTAATCAGGTGGTGCGCTACACCAAGCAGTATTCAAATCTCGAAAAAACCCTGAATGCCGAAAAGAACATCAACACCGAGCAATTGGTGGAACTGGATGATCTGCGTTCCGGGCGGCACATCTCGTCTTTGGTGAGAGTGGAGCTGAGTAATTTTATCGCAGATAAACCTGCCGGAAGCGTGGTCTACGTGCAGGAACCCTCTCCCAAACAAGAGGATAAATCCTATTGTATCATTGATCTGATTGCTTCCAGAGCAGAAGCCAAGAACGTTGAAATCATCTTAGACTAAAGCGCCGTGAAATCCCGCTATCGTCTCTTGGTTCTATTCCTGGGTGGCATCAGCCTGCTTTGGGCTGTGTACCTTTTTTGGATTCAGATTTTGGATCCTTACCAGCTTGGAAGCTTCCGAAGAAGAAGATACATCCCGAACCGGGAGATACTGATCCCCAAACGGGGTGCCATATTGGATGCCAATGGAGAGCTGCTGGTGAGCTCCATCAGCTATTACCAGCTTGATGTGGATCGCGCATCCGTCAATCGTTGGGCTACCCGCAAAGATATCCCCCTGCAGGAAGCCTATACGCTTATAGCAGATCAGATCAGCGAGAATAGCGACATCACCCATGAACAGGTGATGACCAAATTGAATCGCAATAAAAAGCTATCATCTATAGTAGTATCGAACCGCATCCGGGAATCTGAACTGGAAGCTATCATCAGTGCCTTCGAAGTGCAGAAGCTGCCCGGCTTGATTCACAGCTTCAGTTCCATGCACAGAATATATTCCAAAGGCAAGCTGGCGGGCCGCTTGCTTGGCGCAGTGGCAGAGAAATCAAATGGTTTTGATGAAGAAACTGCTTCGCGTTCGCTATATCAACTTGCCGGGATGACCGGGATAGAAGCCACTTATGACAGGATACTGGGTGGAACATACGGCTGGCGTGAGATTGTGCTGGATGCAAATCAGGAGCGAGTGCCCTATCCCAATCTGAGGCATAAGAATCCGGCTGACGGACGTAATGTAAAGCTAACAATAGATGCCAATATCCAGGAGATAGTGGAAAACACTCTTTTGGAAGGCGTGGAAAAATACAGCGCTTCCAATGCCGGTTGCATTATTATGGATCCCAATACAGGGCGAATTCTGGCCATGGCAGGGATCTCCCACGATGATCGCAGCACCGATCCCAATGTAATCCGCAACAGCCCCAATATCGCTGCAAGCTTCATGTTTGAGCCTGGTTCCACTATGAAACCTCTCACTATGCTCCCTGCCTTGGATTCCGGAATTCTGAGATACAATCAGCGGATAATATGTGGCCCGAAAGTGATGCCCAACGGTCGCTTTATCAACGATGGCCACATCCATGCAGGTGCAGCACTTCTACCTCGCGATATTATAGCGAAATCCTCCAATACGGGTGCTGCAGAGATTGCCACCCTGCTGGGAGCTCCACGTCTGTATGAGCAGTTTATCTCCTATGGATTCGGACAGAAATCCGGTCTTAATCTCTTTGGTGAGTCGTCGGGACTCTTTCAAAAGCTGGAAAACTGGGATTCTTATACTCTTCAATCCATTTCTTTCGGTCAGGGCATCTCCGTCTCCGCCATACAATTGGCCGCAGCGTATTCCACCATTGCCAATGGTGGAAGATACATGAAGCCATACATCCTCGATTCCGTTTTGGACGATAAAGGAAATGTCCTGGAACACTATGAGCCCAGAGTATTGCGAGAGCTCAGTTCTCCCGCCGCCACAGACTCCATGTGTGCCTATCTTCAAGCCGTGGTGGATTATGGGACCGGACGTCATATCAAGATGGATTATATCCGGGTAGGCGGTAAGACGGGTACAGCCCAAAAGAACCTTCCCGGAACCCGGGGTTATGCCTCAGGGAAATACACTTCTGTTTTCGCCGGGCTTTTCCCCGTGGAGAATCCCCAGATGGTGATAGTAACGTTTTATGATGAACCGGCTCCCGGTTATCACTACGGCTCCACCAGTGCTGCTCCCACCACCAAGTCAATCATTGAAAACATACTTTTTATGCCAAATTGCTCCATCCTGCCTTACAATGAGCAGCTCAGACAAAGCACCCAGATTATGCCTTCCCTGGTTGGTAGAGGAATGCTCGAAGCAGAGCGTCTCTTGAATCAGGCCGGATTTTCATACAGCATAGAAGGTCCGGATTCTGCTTCTGTCGTTGTCGATCAATTCCCCAAGGCCGGAGTCTCGGTGGATAGATATCATCCCATCACGGTCAAGCTAGGCAGGGGAAGCAGTCCCAATCATGCTCCTGTTGCCCAGAATGTGATGCCGGATTTGAGAGGCATGACTATCCGGGCTGCCATGCAATTGGCTCGCAGGCATAGAGTGCCTATCCTTGTGCAGGGTAGTGGTATTGTGAGAAGTCAATCCATCCTTCCCGGTTCCAGAATCACCGGAAACACGGCTTGTTCTCTGGAGGCGACGCTATGAAGCTGGATCAGATACTTGCTTGCCTTAGCTTCCTTAATCCCAAGCTTGGCAATGAGCACTTGTTAAAACCAGAACAGCGGGAGACTCTGCTGGATTCGGTTCCCAAAGTGGATAACCGCAAGGTCTCGCCCGGAGATATCTTTATCTGCATAAAAGGGCTCAGCAGCGATGGCCACAGCTTTGCCGGCGATGCTCTCCAAAGGGGAGCCGCTCTGTTGGTGGTTCAGGATGATTCAGCTTACAAAGGTACTTATATAAAAGTGGACGATACCCGCAAGGCTGCAGCACTACTGGCGGGATTGTTTTACAATGAGCCCAGCCAGGCTTTTTGCCTGATCGGGATTACCGGTACCAATGGCAAGACTACTACTACACTATTGATATACGAAGCTTTGAGGTTGATGGGGAAGAAGGCTGCCTGGATTGGTACCTTGGGATACTATATCGATGGCGAGCTACACCACACAAACCACACCACTCCGGATATATTCGAGCTGAACCAGATTCTGGGGCAGATGAGAGATGCCGGCGTAACTCATGTCGTGATGGAAGTATCTTCTCATGCCATAGCTTTGGACAGAATCTACGGATTGGCTTTCAACTATTGCCTCTTTACAAATCTCAGCCGGGAGCATCTTGATTTTCATAAAACCATGGACGAGTATGGTGCGGTGAAATACTCTTTCCTGGAGCACTATGCCTCTCTGGGAGCAGATGTTCTGATCAATACAATGGATACTTTTGGAGCAAGGTCATATAACAAGCTCAAAGAATCAGGATTGGGCTGTAGCTCAATCGGGATGGATGGGGCTGATTATAGTGTCTCCCAAGTAGAGTTGACTTCTCAGGAAAGCTCCTTCCTGCTCACTCATAATAAGAATAGCTTGAGTATACGATCTCAACTGATCGGAAGCTTCAATGTGGAGAATCTGGCTCTGGCGATATCCTGTCTGCTGCAGATGAACTGCTCGGTAAAATTGCTGGAACGCATTGTGCCTCAGCTAAAACCTGTGAAGGGCAGATTCCAGTCTGTTCCGAACAGCAAAGGCATCTCGGTTTTTGTGGATTATGCCCACAGTCCCGATGCTATTGAGAGTATTCTCAAATCCTGCAACAAGCTGAATCCCAAGCGCACCCTGTGTTTGGTTGGTGCCGGGGGAGATCGTGATCGAGGAAAGCGCCCATTGATGCTGCAAGCAGCTTTACATAACAGCGATTGCGTGGTTATAACCGACGATAATCCCCGCACGGAAAATCCGGAACAGATCATTCTGGATATGCTTTCAGGAACAGACCTGTGGTTTCCCTGGTGGATTATCCGGGATAGAAAGACGGCTATAGAGGCCATCTTGCGCCTGGCCAATCCCGGCGATGCAGTTGTGTTATGCGGGAAAGGTCATGAGGATTATCAGGAGATTCAAGGCAAAAGGCAGCACTTTGATGACTTCCAGGTGGCCTATGACTACCTGAATGCCACTGAATCGAAACAGCCTAAAGCCGATGATGAACTGGTTTTGAGCCTGGACAGGCTGATGCTCAAGCTCCTGATAAATCCTTTACATGGGACTTCAGTTCAGGGTTACATCCCTCCCCGGGAGTATAGATACATCTCTACAGATAGCCGCACCATCAAGCCTGGCTCCGTCTTTTTTGCTTTGAAGGGTGAGAATTTCGACGGCCACACTTATCTGCCTCAAATCTGCCGGGAGGCATTAAACTTGGGAGTAGGGGAGTTACCTTTATCATGCGGTGGAGATAACTATGAACAATGCAATGATGCTTTCCGGCTCTTGGGAGATCTGGCACGGAAATACCTGATGATGTTTCCCGCCTACCGGATAGCTCTCACTGGCAGCACCGGGAAGAGCAGCACCAAAGAGTATCTGGCCTCCATCATGTCCCAGGCGGGTAAGACTCTCTGGACGGCCGAGAATGAGAATAACTTAATCGGCCTGGTTAAAACTATCCTGAGAATAGAGCCAGAAGATAGGTATGCCGTTTTTGAACTGGGCACAAACCACTTTGGCGAGATTGCCCGGCTAGCCGAAATCTCTATGCCTGATAGCGCAATGATCATCAATATTGGCCCTTCCCATCTGGAATACTTGATAGATGAAGAGGGAGTTTACCGTGAAAAGACAGATCTCTTCAAAGTTCCCCTGCAATACAGGTTGTATCCGGCTGATGACTCCCGTTTCTCTGTGTGGTCGGATCAGGCTCTCTCGGTGGGAAGCTCTTCCGAAGCAGATTTCAAGCTCAGTGAGATAAATGTGCTTCAGGATAGCATTACCTTTATGGTCAATGACCAGCTTTACACCTTGCACTCGACTATCTCCCACAATGTGACAAATAGCTCCTTTGCCATTGCGATGGCCAATTGCCTGGGCCTTGAACCGGAACAGATTCAAGAGGGTCTGGATTGTGCCAGGGGGCTGAAACACCGTCTTGAAACCATCCAGGTGAAGAATGGCCTGGTGATTGTGGATTGCTACAATGCCAACCCTCTCTCCATGCAGAAAGCTATCGAACATTGGGCAGTTCTGGAGCCGGAGCGGCCTCATAAGGCTATTCTGGGAGATATGCTGGAACTGGGAGAACAAACTGCCATGTACCACCAGATGATCGGAGCTATCCTTTCTGAAAAGTCTTTTGCTTCTCTTATCACGGTGGGAGAGCTCTCAACTCACTATCAACCCGAGAATTCGAAGATAGAGTATCATCACTTTAACACAGTGCAGGAAACGCTGGATAGCATAGATATCTCTGAATACACTCAGAACTGTGTTACTCTTATCAAAGCCTCACATGGCATCCATCTGGAAAAACTGCTCACTGGTTTAGGAGACGCCTAATGTTATATCATCTCTTGTTCCCTCTGGCAAAGTATAGCATAGCTTTTAACGTCTTCCGCTATGTGACGTTTCGTTCCATTGGCTCCTTTATCACAGCCCTCCTGATCACATTGCTGCTGGGTCCGGCTTTTATACGCCTGCTTAAGAAGAAATCTGCAGTGGAGACAATTGATGAGGATATGCCGATGCAACATCGTGCTAAACAGGGAACCCCTACCATGGGTGGATTGATTATCCTGGTTGCCTTCCTGATTGCTTCCCTGCTTTGGAATGATCTAACCAACGGGGGAGTGCAGATCATGTATCTTGCCACGGTATGGCTGGGTATTTTTGGTTTCATTGATGACTATCTGAAGAACTTCGTGAAGGCCAAGAAGGGACTCCTGCCCAAGTATAAGCTGTGGGGACAAATCAGCGTGGGTCTGTTGATTACCATGATAATCTACTACGGTGGAGGTGATAAAGCCGGTGTGGCAAACCTCCAGATTCCTTTCTTCAAGAGCTTGATTCTACCTCTGGGAATAGGGTTTATACCTTTTGCTGTGTTCTTGATTGTTGGTGTTTCCAATGCCGTTAATCTTACCGATGGTTTGGATGGTCTTGCTGCCGGAACCTTGGCTATCACTTGCCTCGGTTTGGGTGTGATGGCCTATCTCAAAGGCAACTTCCGGGCAGCGGACTATCTAAATCTGGAATTCCTGCCCGATGCGGGTGAGCTCACAGTACTCATTGCTGCTCTGGTTGGAACTCTGATCGGCTTTTTGTGGTTTAATAGCCATCCTGCCCAAGTCTTTATGGGTGATACCGGTTCTCTGGCTTTGGGAGGCATCATCGCCACCATCTCCATCCTGCTTAGAGAACAGATATTCCTGGTAATCATTGGTATGATCTTCTTTGCTGAAACCGGTTCGGTTATGATTCAAACCTCATGGTTCAAATGGACCAAGAAGAAGTATGGAGAGGGTAGGCGAGTATTCCTCTGTGCCCCGCTTCATCACCACTTTGAGAAGAAGGGGCTGCATGAAACCAAGATTGTTACCCGGTTCTGGATAGTGGCAGTGATGCTGGTGGCAATCGGCCTCTCCACCATAAAGCTTAGGTGATTAAGCCTGCTTTGGTGAATATGATGCAAAAAATAACAAGGATATAGAGAATGTTCAGTAACGACAAAGTCTATGGTGTGCTGGGCCTTGCACGCAGCGGAATTGCTGCTGCCAGGAAGATCAAAGAGTTGGGCGGGAAAGCGTTTCTCAGCGATCTGCTTCCTGAAGAAAAGATCAAAGATGCTACCGCACTGAAGCAAGAGTTCGAGCTGGAGTTTGGCGGGCATACAGACAGGTTGCTGGAGTGTGACGAGTGGATTGTCAGCCCCGGTATTCCTCTTAATGCTCCGATTATTGAGAAGGGACGCGCTAAAGGGATACCCATGATCTCAGAAATAGAATTCGGCTTTCAGATCATGCATCCCGACAGCAAGGTTATTGCTGTGACCGGCTCCAATGGAAAGAGCACAACAGCCAGCCTCATCTATCATATCCTAAACAAGATGGATAGAAGAGTGATACTGGCGGGTAACATCGGAGACGCCTTCTGCAACTATGACATTCATAAACCGAACTATGAGTATATCGTACTGGAGATCAGCAGCTTCCAGTTAGACCTGATCCAGACCTTCAAACCCAAAGTGGCGGTGCTGCTAAACATCACTCCTGACCATCTGAACCGCTACGCGTCCTTCGATCACTATGCTCTCTCCAAATTCAGAATCTTCGAGAATCAAGGCCAGGACGATTATGCCATTCTCAATACCGAGCTGGAAGGATATAGACAGCAACTCTCGGGGATCAAAGCCAAGTCCTTGTGGTTCTCTTACAGAAAGCTCCGTGAGGGGATCGACGCTTGGGTGGATTCCAAATTTATAAACTTTGATGGCAGAGCCAAAGTCTCAGTCTATGACCTCAGTCTTCGCGGACCTCATAATCACCTCAATCTTATGGCAGCGGTATTGGCTGTGAATTCCGTTGAACGTGGTCTGGAACGCGTGATCAAATCCATCAATGGCTTTAAACCTCTGGTGCACAGATTGGAACCGGTGGGCAGTGTGAACGGAGTCTATTTCTACAACGATTCCAAAGCTACCAATACAGATTCTGTCAGGAGCGCTTTGCAATCGTTTGATACACCTCTAAGAGTGATCATGGGTGGCAGTGATAAAGGAGAGGACTTCAACTGCCTAACCGATATTCTTAAAGCCAAGGCCACAAAGCTATATATTACTGGAGAGACTTCCGGCAAGATGAGACAGGCCTGGTTGGGTAAGATACCTCTGGTTTGTCTCGATACGATGGCAGATTGCGTCAAAATGGCCTTCGATGAATCCATGGTGGGAGACACAGTGTTGCTTTCCCCGGGGTGTGCAAGTTATGACCAGTTCCGCAACTTTGAACATAGGGGACAGGTCTTTAAACAAGTGGTAGAAGAAATCGCCTGGGAACATGAAAAAAACTAGAACTACTCCCTACGTAGTCAATTACGACAAATCTATCCTGATCTCGTATCTGGCTTTGGCTGTATTTGGCCTTTTAACCATGCTCAATATAACTTCTGTGCAAGGCTCGATGGGCTACTTCTACAAGCAACTCATCTTTCTGGCTGTTGCTATTCTGGCAATGGTGTTCATCGTGCTGTATCCCAATCTTGAGAAACTAAAGCGCTTGAGTGTTCTCTTGGTGATTACGGCTATGATAATGCTGGTTGCCGTGCTGGTGATGGGTATAAACGTTAAGGGAGCAACCCGTTTACTCAAGCTAGGCCCCATCAGTTTTCAGCCAAGCTTCCTGGCCCGGTTGGCCCTGGTAGTCTTCTATGCCTATTATCTGGAGAAGAAGAAAGAAGAGATCAAAGAAAAGAACTTCCAGCAGTTGATCCCGACCCTCCTTCCCCTGATTGCCTGGACGGGTGTAGTCTATTTGCTGATCCTAATCGAAAACCACATGAGTACTCTGGTAATCAGTGGTGGTACCCTGCTTTGCCTCCTTTTCTATGCTGGCCTCCGCAAGCGCTTCATTGCCATTGTGTTGATTACAGGTTTGCTGGGAGGTATCGGGATTCTTAGCTTTGGCGAATCCTTCCGGATGAAACGTATCGAGATTTACAAGAAATACAATCTCTTTATACGCCATGATAATGCTCAGACCACTGCAGCAGATGAATATCAGGTAAAAGAGAGTCTGGCAGCTCTTAGTAGTGGTGGCTTGTTTGGTACAGGTATAGCAAGAGGAAGAGCCAAGCATTACTATCTTCCCGAGGCGCGCACCGACTATGTGTTTACCATTATTGGTGAGGAGATGGGCTTCCTGGGAGCCATTATCCTCTTTGGCTTGCAGTGCTTGCTCTTCTTTAAGTCTTTCAAGCTGGCTGAAAGCCAGGAAAGCCTATTCCTGAAGTATCTTTGCGCCGGGGTCGCCATGAACATCTTTTTCAATGCTCTGGTCAATATTGGAGTATCCATCTCCATTCTACCCCCCACGGGAAATACCTTGCCCTTCGTAAGTTATGGCGGCTCTGCCCTGATGATGGATTCCATTGGCGTGGGCATCATCCTGAACATCAGTGCCACCCGGAGATATGTATGAACTTCATTATAGCAGGTGGCGGTTCCGGAGGACATATCTCTCCGGCCTTGGCTATAGCAGATCAATTGATGCTCAAAGGACATACAATATCCTACATCGGTAATACCAACAGCATGGAAGAGAAGCTGGTGAAGGCTGAAGGGCTCGAATTCCTGCCCATAAACGTGCAGAAACTCTATCGCAAGATCACTCTGGCTCATCTCAGATTTCCCGGCATGCTCATTCGAAGCATCCGCACCTGCATGAAGTACCTGGAACAAACCCGTGCAACGGCAGTTATATGCACGGGGGGGTACATCTCCGGCCCCATCGCCATCGCAGCCATTCTAAAAAAAGTGGATCTCTATTTCTGGGATGGCAACAGCTATCCAGGGCTCACAACCCGCTACCTGGCCAAACGTATGAAGGTTGTCTTTACGGCTTTTGACGCTGCTTCTCAGTATCTAAAAGGTGCAAATTGCCGAAATTTATGGATTCCTTTGCGAAAAAAGCCTGTTATAAAGGAAGCAATCAAGCTCGATTTGCCCGGTATCAGCGGAGAAAATCCCTTGCTCCTGATAACCGGCGGCTCCCAAGGTTCCATGGCAATCAATGAAGCTGTGGCAGGTTCTCTGGAGCGTCTTCTGGCTGCCGGCTTTGAGATACTCTGGCAGGCCGGCAAGATCGGTTTTAGTAAGTATAAAGCTCAATATGGCAGCACACCGGGGCTGTACCTCTTTGAGTTTACCACTCAGATGTCCGAAATGATGCAAGCTGCAAATCTGGCAGTGTCCCGGGCTGGAGCTCTCTCGATTGCGGAGCTGCAGGAATACCATGTTCCCACCATCCTTGTCCCTCTGCCTACCGCAGCGGAGAACCATCAGTATTTTAATGCCAAAGAGCAGCAGAAACGGGGCTTGGCCATGCTGCTGGAGCAGAGCAAGCTAAACTCCAGTTCACTTTATAAGGCTATTCTGGCTCTTTGGGATCACCGGGAGAACTTTATGAAGCAATTCAGCACAATAGCTGCCAACACCAGTGCTGAAGATATCGCAGATTATATTCTAAGCTTTTATACAGAAGGAGATAACTAAGATGTTGGGAAGAATGAAACGCCTGCATTTTATTGGAATCGGCGGGATCGGTATGTCCGGTATTGCGGAATTCCTGCACAATCAGGGCCTGGTGATCACCGGCTCCGATATGAAGAAAACAGATATCACCCAGCATCTGGAGGATATTGGCATTTCCATACATGAAGGCCACAACCCTTCCATTATTAAAGATGCAGACCTGGTAGTAAAATCCTCTGCAGTGAAAGACGACAACCCGGAGATTGTTGCGGCCAAATCTATGAAGATACCAGTGATTCGCAGAGCCGAGATGCTGGCGGAGATCACGCGTATGAGCTTCAGTATCGGTATCTCGGGCACACATGGTAAAACCACCACTACCTCCATGAGCGGTATGGTGCTCGAAGCTGCCGGTTTGAATCCCACCATCATCGTCGGTGGGAAGGTGAAGAACTTTGGCAGCAACAACGTAATGGGTTCCGGCAAATACATCGTTGTGGAAGCCGATGAATATGATCACTCTTTCCTGTCTCTAACCCCTTGCATAGCAGGGATAACCAATATAGATACCGATCATCTGGATTGTTATCGCAACCTGGATGATATCAAGGGAGCGTTTATAGAATATGCCAACAAAGTTCCCTTCTTCGGCTCCGTAATAGCATGTTTGGAAGATCCTGGAGTCCAAAGTATTATCCCCAAGATCAACAAGAAACTGCTCACCTATGGCTTTTCACGTCAAGCTGATCTCCAGGCTTCCGGCATCGAAATGAAAGACTTCAGCGCTTCCTTCGATGTGAGTTTCAAGGGTTACAAGCTGGGGCGTATCCAGATGAAGGTAACCGGAAAATACAATATCCTCAATGCCCTGCAAGCAGTGGGAATAGGCTTGGAGCTGGATATTCCTTTTTCTGCCATTCAGGCAGGACTGGCCGAGTACAGTGGCGTCTACCGGAGGTTTGAGCTGAAAGGTGAGGCTGCAGGCATCACGGTCTATGATGACTATGCGCATCACCCCAACGAGATCATTGCAACTCTGGAAGGCTTCAAGGACAGCACGGACAGGCGAATTGTCACCCTCTTCCAGCCACATCTCTATTCCCGTACCAGAGATTTCTACAAACAGTTTGGCAAAGCCTTCTTTAGCTGTGATTGCCTGATTTTGGCACCCATCTATCCTGCCCGGGAAACTGAGATTCCGGGAGTCAATTCCCGCTTGATCGCCGAAGCAGCCATTCAATCCGGACATCACAATATAATCTGCCTGGAAAACAACGAGCAGATAGTAAAGCAAACCCTTGAGCAACTGCAGGATGGAGATATTCTGATCACCATGGGTGCCGGCAATATCTGGCAGTATGGTGAGACAATCCTGAAGAAACTCCAAGAAAAGGGTTGACACAATCCATAAGTATGAAAAAGATAGTAACTTGTAAGCGAATATGCAAAATCGAAGAAAGTGCATTGGTCGCTGTAACTGCAATATATAACAATAAGGTAAGGTGATGGATAGAAAGGACCGTAAACGTCGTGGACATAGCAGGTATTATCTGCTCTTTGTTCTTGCCATCTTTGGGCTAAGTGCCTTGGGATGTGGCGGTTACTACCTTCTCTCGCATATCAATGCCTTCGATTACCGCAGTACTCATCTGGAGGGTAATACAGCTGTGCCGGACAGTCTTTTCATGCAAGTCCTGAACCGCTACAAGGGTCAGAATCTTCTGGCCATTTCCTCTAAGAAGGTTAGCAAGGAACTCACGGGTCTTTCCCGGGTGAAATCGGTAAAGATTCGTAAACACTTTCTTCACACTCTCAGCATCCGGGTCTCCGAAAGCACTCCTGTTCTCTTCGTAAAGAGCCGGGAAGGCCAGCTTTATCCAGTGGATGGCGAAGGCAGAGTCCTGGCAATCTACAATGCCCTGATGCCGGAGGACTTGCCCATTGCCACAAGCTATCTTTATGATGAGCAGTTCCAAACGGGGAAGAAGCTGCGCACCACCAATCTGCAGAGAATTCTGAGCTTAAACAAGCGCATAATAAAAGAATACCCCGAGTTTCTGCCGAGAGTATCCGAATATTACACCGTGGACAACACTGTATACATTGTGGAGCTAGAGACCGGCACCAGGATCATTCCACCGGAAGAGAAGCTGGCAGATCAATTGCGCCGCTATCTCTTCGTTCAGGAAAACGGCAACATCGGCTCACGAAAAGTAGTCGATTTACGATATGATAACCAAGTGGTTGTGAAGGCAGGTACCGAATGAGGCACAATCTGGTCACGGCTCTCGATGTCGGTTCGCACAGCATAAAAGTGATTCAAGCCAGTTCTGAAAAGGACAATAAGATCAATATCCATGCTATCGCTCAGGTGAAGGCAGAGGGCTTGGAACGTGGTTTGGTGCGGGATATCGGTGCGGTTAGCGCTTGCATCAAGAAAGCCCTGCAAGAAGCCGAGACTCTCTCCGGCACTAAAGCCTCAAACATTTTCATCTCCATTAGCGGGGATCACGTTCGCACCAGCGTTGCCGATGGCAGAGTTTCAATTCCGTCCATCAGCACCAATGAACCCGGAGAGATCACCGAAGAACACTTGGAACAGGTGATAGACGAATCCCGCAATATAGTAAAGATTCAAAAATCCAACGATAGATGCAGAATCCTACATAGCTTTCCGCAGGGTTATTCCATCGACGGCCACGAGGATATACGCAATCCTCTCAACATGAATGGTTTCCTGCTGGTTGCCAAGGTGTGTTCTGTTTTGGCGGAGATCACGCCTTTGCGCAATCTGACCAAAAGCATCGAACTGGCCGGATACAGCGTGGACCCCGAAAACATAGTTCTCAGCCATATAGCTGCAGCAGAAGCAGTGCTTTCCAGTGACGAGAAACGTCTGGGCTGCATTCTGATAGATATGGGTTCGGGCACTTCAGACATCTCAATCTTCAACCGCGGAGTCTTGGAAAAGATTCTGGTGGTTCCCAAAGCCGGAGCTCTGATCACCGAGGATCTTGCCATCGGCCTGAAAACACCCATTGATAGCGCAGAATATCTGAAAACAGAGTATGGCACGGCCAACGCTGCTTCGGTTGATCCCAGCCTGGAAGTGGAAGTGGAAGGCATCAGCAATCGTCCCTCAGTTTCCAAACGCGCCAGCCTGATCAGCCACGTTATCCAACACAGAGTGGATGATATCCTGAGCTCTTGCTATCATAAAACAGTGGAATTCTATACCCCGGAGTTGGTCACAGCCGGGATAGTTCTCACCGGGGGAACTGCTAATCTTCGCGGGATTGCCGAGCAGATAGAGTATTCTTACAATCTGCCTGTGAAAATAGCACGTCCCAACATGGAAGGCTTTTCCGGACAGACTACCCTGCTGCTTGATCCCGCCTTTAGCGTTGCTGCCGGTTTAGTCCGCCACGCTTTAGCCGGAAACAGAACTGCAAGCAAACAAAGCGGACTCAGCCTTATGACTTCGCAATCCAACAAGCTAATCGATAAGATCAAAAATATACTGAAAGATTTCATTTAAATGGGGGAAAACATGATCGAATTTGACGAAAAACCTGCACAAATAGGCACCAATATCAAGGTCCTGGGCGTTGGTGGTTCCGGTGGAAATGCCGTAAATACTATGATTCGCAATGGACTCACAGGCGTGGAGTTTGTCGCTGCCAACACAGACTCATCAGACATTGCCAAATCAAAGGCGAAAATCACCTTGCAACTTGGCAAAAAGCTCACCCGCGGGCTGGGTACCGGAGCAAATCCGGATCTGGGCTCACGTGCTGCAGAAGAATCCAAGGACGAAATTAAGAGCCATCTCGATGGTGCTGATATGTGTTTTATCACTGCCGGAATGGGTGGTGGCACCGGAACAGGTGGTGCACCCATCATAGCGAAAATTGCCCGTGAAATGGGCATCCTGACGGTTGGGATAGTCACCACTCCCTTCGAGTTCGAAGGTAAGAAGAGAAAAGACAATGCCTCAGAAGGCATTACCAATCTTAAAGAGTATGTGGATACTCTGATCCTGATACCAAATCAGAAACTTTGCGACATCTATCCCGAAATGAGTGTTGCCAATGGCTTTATGTATGCCGATAACGTCCTGTTTGAAGCTGTAAAAGCTGTTTCAGATATAATCAATGTGACCGGATACATCAATGTTGATTTTGCAGACGTGAAAGCCGTGATGCAAAACATGGGTTATGCTCTGATGGGCACCGGCACTGCGGAAGGTGACAACCGTTCCGTCAATGCCGCCAAAGCTGCCATCAACAACCCACTCCTGGCAGATATAGACCTGGCAGGATGTCAATCCATGCTTATCAACATCACTGCCGGGAATGACATGAAAATGAGCGAATTCCAGGAGATTTCCAACGTGGTGATCAACGAAACCGGCACGGCTGCCAATATCATCACCGGCCTGATCTTCGACGAGGCCATGGAAGGCAAAATATCTGTTACCATTATCGCAACAGGCTTGAAGAACAGCATGACTGATCACATTTTGGAGGTGACTCCACCTTCATGGGCTACACCGGAACCTGTCAAAGAACCTTTCCGCGAAACCAACCGTGAAACAAGCCATAAGGACGACGATCGCAATCCACCGCCACCTCCCGTCCTACCCAATAATACGGAAGATGACGGAGATATCGAATCTATCTTTGAAAGACTCAAGATTACTCCCAGACAAAACCTTGCCCCTCAGGAAAGAAGCAAGGAAGAAAACACCAGATTATCGACTCTCAGAACCGATATACCTGCCTTTCTGAGAGCCCTCGACTAAGCCCTCACTTACCATTAAGTATAGAACAAGCTCTCCCCGAGCTTGGTAATCGCCGGCGGTCCCCCTGCCGGCGATTTATTTATCCGGTTGTTTCACTCGATAGCTGATGGTTCACATGGGCTTACTGCCCCATAATGAATCAATCGGTTATTTCCAGGGTCAGCGGGGAATCCCTAGCAGATAGCGGCCAACACTCTGCATCTCATACACTTGGATTGCCTATCAGATGCGTAAGCCGTAACTAATAGCAGTATAAACAATTCCTTAGCTGAGGTTAAGGATGGGTTAAGGAATCGTATTAGGAAGGCATAGGGGAGCACCGTAGAATTTCTGCAACAAGAGAAACGAAATCAGCACTACTCTCACAAGATATTTATTGACTACGATCAGTTGTTCATTACATGGAGAAGAAAAAAGTCTTGTATGTTATTGGCATCATGAACGACGGGCGAGAAAGCGCTCTGAATAAGGAGTTGTGTATGAAGCGAATCATTTTGGCTATTTACGTTGTTTTGCTTACGATCGGTCTTGCGGGAAATCGGGTTGAAAACCGACCCTTCACTTTCACTCAGCCGGATGGCAGCGAATTACAGCTTTTAGTGAGTGGAGACGAGTATTATCATCGGGTACATGATGAGAGGGGCTACACAATCCTAAAAGATGTCAATACCGGGTTTGCAGTCTACGCCGAGAATTCAGGCAGTTCCTTCCGGGCATCCGGTTACCGGGTGGGGACTCTGGATCCGGGGTCGGTCGGAATTACTCCTGGCTTGATACCAGATCAAACTGCTGCTTTAGCTCGGGCTGCACAGAATCAAAGGAATCGCGACAGCGGCAATCGGGCATCACCCACCGGATCTGTAAATAGTATCGTTGCTTTCGTGCATTTTAGCGGGCAGGGGGAGTTCTCTTCCGCACATAACTATGCTCACTATGATAACTTCTTCAATTTGTCTGGGGGCCCCTCACTAAAACACTTCTATAGCACAATGTCCAGCAATCAGCTCACACTCAATGCGTCGCTATACCCCTCTGCCGGTGCAGGCGGACTTGTGGTATCTCTGGAAGCAGACCATATTCGTGGATATTACAGCCCATATAATGCCAGCAGCAATCCCAGTGGCTATGAAACTGATGTCCAGGGTCAAACCAGACTGGCCGCATTAATCACAGAGATGCTGGATTACTTAAATCCTCTGATTCCGGATAACATGAATGTGGATAACGATAACAACGGGATCGTTGATGCCCTTACCTTTATCATTGCAGGCAGTGACGATACCTGGGGTGACATTCTTTGGCCGGCTCACTGGTCCTGGAGTGGATCACTTGGCACGATCAATGGTAAAAATGTAAATCACTTTGTGCTGGATTTTGAAACCGGACTGGGGCTCAGTGTGATCTGTCACGAAATGGGTCATATGATCGGAGCCCCTGATCTTTACCATTACAGCAACGCTCCCATGGGCAGCGTGTTCCCGTGGAACACAATCTCTCCTGTCAGCCGTTGGGACCTGATGGATAGTGATAACACTCAGTTCTGGCTTACCTACATGAAATGGAAATATGGTACCTGGTTTAGTACTATCCCCACCATCACACCCACCTCCACTGGGACTACTTATACGCTGCAGGCAATCGACAGTTCACCCTACTCATGTTACAAAATAGCATCTACAATTCCTTCACAGTACTATATGCTGGAATATCGCCGTCAAACAGCACCCTACGATGATGGAGTACCCGGCTCAGGGCTGATCGTCTACCGCATCAATTCTGCCGGGATCAACGGCAATTCGCAGGGACCTCCCGACGAGGTCTACGTCTATCGTCCGGGTGGAGATGTGGATAGTAACGGCACTCCTTATGCGGCATTTTTCTCTCAGCAGTCTTTGCGAACTGAAATCAATAATTTCACCGATCCCAAGCCTTGGCTTTGGGTAGATACGGTTACTACGCCGGATGGTAACCTGGTGATCTATGATGTGAGTGCTTCCGGAGCGAACAGCATTACCTTCAAGGTACGAACCAGTCCCGTATCTCGATGGACAGGTAACAGCAGCGTTAACTGGGACGATACCGGTAACTGGACTGCAGGAGTACCAACCAGTAGCAGGGATGCGGTGATACCGGCAGGCTGCCCACGCTATCCCACTCTAAACGTTAATGCCAGCAGCAAAGATCTAACCATTGAGACGGGTGGGAGCTTGAACGTATCTTCCAAAACCATGGGGATCAATGGCAATGCCTCTGTAGCTGGTACTTTGATCATGAATAACAGCGCAGGGCAGTTCTTTTCACTGGGTGATATCAACTGGATGCCGGGGGTCTCTATTCAGTTCTCAAACGAACCTCAGATTATCCTCCATGGAAACATGAACGTAGCCAGCGGAGCAAATCTGGCTCTGAACCATGGATCAGTGAAGTTCATCGGTTCAGGTGAATCTACAATAACTTGCTTGAATATGTCCAGTTTCCACGATCTGATCTGCGAAAAAGGCAGTTCCGGCCGGCTGATCTTCGGAGCAGGGTCGACCAGTGATGTATACGTATATGGAGATATGCAAGTGCTGGGAAATGGTGAGTTCCTATTCTCCACCGGGCGAACCATCACGATCTATGGAAATCTGCATGTGGATGAAACCGCCAGTCTGCATTGCAATGCCGGCACCATAAAGATGGGAGGAAGCTCCACCACCAGCATTACCTTGAACAGCGATGATTATCTGTTTGATCTGCGGGTGGATAAAACCGGTAGCGGAAGCGTCCTGCTGCCATCGGAGCTGAATCTTAATGGCTCATTCTATCTGAGTTCAGGTTCAGTCTACGCTTCAAACTACATGAAACTGCAAGGTGGTTGGACCAACAGTGTAGGCCCTACAGCTTTTATGGAAGGCTCCGGAACGGTGGAGTTTAACGGACCTGCTCACCAATACGTTTACAACACTGAAGATTTCAATATCCTGAAGGTCAATTGCGGAGCTGCACTTCGCCTGAATAACGTCTCCACCACGGTAACCTGTAACAGCTATGACTGGGTGGAAGGCGGAATAGATGTGCTCTCCGGAACCTTTACTGCCAATGATCTGGCAGACAATGGCATCTATGGCGGGTTCTGGGTCAATCCCAACGGTGTTATCAATCTGTATCAGGATGCCAGCGCTTGGCCGGATTTGAATGGGAAACTCTATAATTACGGCGGCACCATAAATATCTGGGGAGGTCTGGGAGATTGCTACTGGGCATACTCAGCCGAAGCAGGTGTTACGATGTCGGCAGGAACGATTGATTGGAAAGACAGGGGTATCTCTATCACAGGAATGAATCCTCTTACTGTGAATGTAACTGGTGGCACTATCCGTTGCAACGGGAACGTGACTTCGACCCGCTCGGAAGCACAATTTACTGGAGGCAGTCTTGAGTTATATGGAAGTGGCACCACCGGTATAGCTATGCTGGCCAGCAACTATCTGAACGACTTGACGGTCAATAAAACACCTACCCGTTATGCTGTAAGCCAGAGCCTGAGCCATCGAGAATATGAACGCCTGATAGATTATAGAACTGAAGGGGTTATATTAACGACCGAGATTATCTGTCATGGCAGCCTGAGCGTCTTGGCAGGTACACTTGATTTGGGAAGCAATCCCATCACTGCCTGGAATGATATCAACATCTACTCCGGTTTAACCATGAGCTCCGGAACCATCACTTGCGGAGATGATTTCAATTGGTATGGCAGCTCTTCCGCTATGATCTCAACAGGTCTCATCTATTGTTCCGGGAACTGGCGTTTTGAAAGCGGAGCAAATGTGGATCTCAGCGGAACAGTCACCACCCTCTCGCCAGACTACGATGCCAATATCTATTGTGGTACGGGTGGCAGTCGTTTTGGCAACTTGACCCTCAGTGGAAATGGTGGGGGAGATGAAAGTAATTTCGTGGTTGATCCCAGCAGCACCGGCACTCTGCTTATTGCCAACAACCTGGTTATCAACCCGGCTAACGGCCTTATCCTGGGGGAGATTTCGTGCACTGTGAATGGCTTGATCAATCTGTACGCTGAGGCATGGTTAGAGATAGGAGATGGAAGTACCTGCGTGGTGGATGGAAACTTTGTTCACAACGGAATAGTGGATATCGGTCCGGGGGAGCTTATCGTTCACGGAGTCTATACTACTTCCAACACATCGCACATGACAATCAATCAGGGTGTATTTCGTAATGATGTAGCTTGGCGCCAGGCAGTATTGCCCGATCCCTCCCGGCCAGAACAGGATCGTTCAGTGATCCAACTGCGTGGTGCTATCCAGCTCTATAGCGGTACCTATGAGATCACGCATAATTCTGTTTATCTGTACTCACATGCCAACCGGATTTGGAGCGGTGGAACCTTCCGTGCCGGAGTGGGCTTCAACGCCTCGGAAGCCGGTGCCTTTCAGCAGAATGGAGGTACTCTGGAGATCTTTGGCAGTGATAATCCTGCCCTGATCATGTCTTCAGGCAATTATCTCAATAACCTTACTATCAACCTCAATCCTGCCAAGATATGCTATCTCCAGGCAGCCTTGACGCTCAATGGCAATCTCCTTATTTCTTCTGGAGGATTCTCTACCAATAACTATGCTATAAACCTCAAGGGAACTTGGACCAACAACTCCGGGGCTGCCAATTTCTATGAAGGCAGTTCGGTTATCAGCTTCCTGGGAGATTCTCAGAACACAGGATTCAGCACCTCTGAGACGGTTTATGGGATAATCATCAACAATAGCTCCTCTGTAGCGGACAACTTTGAACTTTCGCCGGGAGTCGAACTGAGTGTTCTCTACGATCTCCAGATTATGGATGGCACGCTGAATATGAAGAACAACAGCCGGTTAAGCATCGGCAGAGATCTCAGCATCAGTAGCGGAGCAGGTTTGAATGCCGCAGGCGGGAGTAACCTGTTTATCCGGGTGGACCGAAACTGGACAGATGCCAATAACACTTATTCGGCTGTCCTGGGTTTCAATCCGGGTACATCAACTCTCACATTCGGAGGAGGTCTCCAAACTATCGTATTGACCAACGATGATGTCTGGGATGTCTATCATCTGAACGTTGATAAAAGCAGCGCTGTGTACTTCAAAGTCGACCAGGCTGTCAGGATTTATGGCAATTGTAACTTAAGTAATTGTACATGGCAGGATCAGGCCAGCGGGATCACACATAGGTTCTATGGTAACCTGAACTTGGGGGCTAATACGTCCTGGGATCCCAATAACAACAACACCATTTCTTTCCAAGGAACTGGGGCTCAGAGCTTTGGCCTTCCCTCCTCCACTTACATACGCTCACTGGCACTAAACAAGACCGTCGGTAGCGTGCTCATCCTGAGTTCCGACGTATATGGATTGGGAGGGGGAAACGTGATTATCAACAGTGGAGTGCTCGATCTGAATGGACATCTCTATCGCAGCACCGGAAATGTCACTATTGGTAGCACCGGTGTTTTGGAAATAGATTCAGATGCCGAGTTTGAGCTTGCAAGTGCGAAAACACTAACCGTAAACAGCGGTGGTAAGCTGCAACTGATTGGGAGCTCCGGGCATTATGCCAAACTCTCACGTCAGAGCGGATACTACATCTGCAACATAGAAAGCGGAGGGATCATCTCTGCGGACTGGGCTCTTTTCGAGTACATGGGTACCAGCGGTATCAACGTAAAGTCCGGCGCGTTAGTCGATTCTGAGCACAGCTTCAATAACTGCCGATTCCAGGAAGGTGCCAGCGGAGGCTGCCTCCTGACTATCAATAACAACCAAATTCTGCAGATCAGCGGCGCTGTCTTCCCTGCCAATGTCTGGAGCGGTGCATATAACGTGTCGAAAAGTGTAAATCAAGGTTCTGTATCCTTCTCAAATCCCAGTGGAGCCTTTGCAGGAGAGGATTTTGATCAGGACAGCTACAATCTGATCTCCTGGCTGGCTCTGCCTCAGGTTCCGACGCCAACGATATCCTACAATTCTTCCAACAACCGGATTCATCTTAGCTGGACATACCCTGTAACTGTAACGCAGTTCAGGATATATCGCAGCGATAGCCCCGATGGCTCTTGGCAATCGGTGGGAACTTCTGCTACCACAAGCTGGTCACAAGTGGCACCCGGGACGAGGTCTTTCTACAAGGTGGTGGCAGAGCAGTAACGTCCCAGCCCTGAAAACCTGGTAGATTGTGTGCTGTTCACACAGAACGGAGTTTAGATACTCTAGAAGGGCGGGTTTCGCTTGACAAAAGAGGCAGGCTCTAATGTCGTGACGGAACCAAATTTAACGGAAGAAAACCATGAACTTTGAAAACGAACTAAAAGTGATAAAGAAAGGTGTGGAAGAGATCATCCCTGTGGATGAACTGGTGAAAAAGCTGGAGAAATCTGCCAAAACCGGAGTTCCACTCCGTATCAAATATGGGATAGACCCCACCGGTTACGACGTCCATATCGGTCACCTGGTGCCCATTCGCAAAATGCGGGAATTTCAAGATATGGGACATATTGGTATGATCATCATTGGAGACTTCACCGCCCAGATCGGAGATCCCACCGGAAGAGACGACTCCCGTCCTCCGCTTACCAAAGAGCAGATTCTGGAAAACTCCGCCAAGTATATGGAGCAGCTCTTTACAGTATTGGATCCGGCTCGCACCGAGATTCGCTACCAAACGGAGTGGTTCGGCAGTATGGGCATGACCGATGTAATCAAGCTGATGGGCAAATTTACTCTGGCTCAGTTCTTGGCCCACGATACCTTCCGTAACCGTTACGAGCAAGGCCTGCCTCTGGGTATGCACGAGATCATGTATCCCATCCTGCAGGGCTATGATTCTGTTGCGATTCAAAGTGATGTGGAATTGGGAGCCACAGAACAAAAGTTTAACATCCTGGCAGGGCGGGACATGCAGCGCTATTTCGGCCAGGAACAGCAGGTCGCTGTGCTTTCTCCCATTCTGATGGGAACCGATGGTGTGAACAAGATGAGCAAATCTATGAATAACTATATTGCCGTCTTTGATCCACCTGCAGAGAAATTTGGTAAAGTGATGTCCATCCCGGACAAACTGATTGTAAATTATTATAACTACGCTACCACGCTTCATCCTGACGAGATCCAGAAGATCAAAGAGGAGCTCGAATCAGGAGTAAATCCCATGCTGGCCAAGAAGCGTCTGGGCTGGGAAATCGTAAAGCTTTATCATGGAACAGAGGCAGCGGATGAAGCCAGAGCCGCTTTCGAAAAGCAGTTCTCCCAGAAAGAAGTCCCCGAAGATATGCCGGAATTTTCTTCTGCGGAGAAGAGCTTGAAGCTGATCCGCATCCTGACAGAAAGCGGACTCTGCGAAACCAATGGTGAAGCAAAACGGCTGATGTTGCAGGGAGCTGTCTCGGTGGATGGTACCAAATACACTGCCATTGATACAGAAATTGAGCTGGCAAATGGTGCGGTGATCAAATGCGGAAAAAGAAAATACTTGAGGATTCGTAAATAATGCCCGAAGTCCTTATGAAGTTTCTGGTGCAGGCCGGAATCCTGGTGGTAGTGTTCTACTCCATCATCATCCATGAAGTAAGCCATGCCTGGGTTGCTTCCTGGTTGGGAGACGACACTGCACAAAGACAGGGAAGGCTGAGCCTCAATCCCATCAAACATATTGATATCTTTGGCACGGTGGTGTTGCCGCTCTTACTATATTTCTCTGCCGGCTTCATCTTTGGTTATGCCAAGCCTGTGCCGATCAATCCCTACAACTTCAAGAACTACAAAAGGGACAGCGGTTTAACAGCACTGGCAGGGCCGATATCCAATATCTGCATAGCGGTACTCTTCACCTTTGTTTATCACATGGGTTCAGGTGTCATGCTGTTACCGCAATTGGCTTTGATGGTGGTGTATCTCAATCTTTTACTGGCCTTTTTCAATCTTATTCCGGTGCCACCTTTGGATGGTTCCAAGGTGCTGGGTATCTTTCTTTCGGATCGGGCTTATTACCAGTGGCCACTTCAGGAAAAGAAGGGTATGATCATCCTGATTGGAGTGATACTGGTTTCCAATCTGTTTGGCTTGAATCTGATCGGCAGGCTGGTGATGCCTGTGGTTCGATCAATCATGCAGATATGGGGCTTGCTGTAGGCAGCTAAGCTATTTAAAAAAACACACATGGAGATAGACATGGACAAGAAACAATTGCAAAAAATGATCACAGACAATGAAGTGCAAGCCATTGATCTGAAGTATTGCGGCCTGGACGGGAAGTGGTATCACATCACATTCCCTGCCCGCAGATTGGACTTTGTGCTGGAACATGGTGTGCCCTTCGATGGTTCCAGCATTCCCGGGATGAGAGATGTGGAGAGCGGAGATATGGTGCTGATGCCCGATCTCGCCTCTGCCTGCTTGGATCCTTACTATGATACACCCACTCTGCGCCTGATCTGCTCTATCTGCGATGCAGAGACCAGAATTGGCGTGAAGAAAGACCCCCGCAGCGTGGCTAAACGTGCGCACGATTATCTGCTCAGCTCCGGGATTGCCGATAGTTCCTCCTGGATTCCCGAGCTCGAGTTTCACCTCTTCGATGCCATGGAGATGAATTCAGACCGTTATTCTGCCGGCTACACCATTTCCAGTGCCGAGTGCAAGGACTCTCTGCCTGTGGATTTTGATGATGCCGATGGCGTTTCCCGCCAAGATATCAAAGGTTACCACATGGACACTCCGTTTGACCGTTACTACGAGATTCGGCAGGAGATGGTCAATCACATGGAAGAACTTGGAATCAAGATTCGTTACCATCATCATGAAGTGGGGCTTAGTTCTCAGCAGGAAATTGAGACTGAACTGCTGGAATTCCCCAAAATTTGCGATGATACCATGGTTATGAAGGATATCATCCGCCGCACAGCCTTGGAGAATGGGCTCACAGCCACCTTTATGCCCAAGCCGGTTTACGATCAAGCCGGAAACGGAATGCACTTTCACATGATGCTGCACAAGAAAGGTAAAAATGTGTTCTATAAAAAGGGCGGATATGCCGATCTGTCCAAGGAAGCCATCTGGTTCATCGGTGGAATTTTGGCTCATGGGAAAGCTATTGTGGCTTTCACGAACCCCAGCACCAATTCTTTCAAGCGTCTACTTCCGGGCTTTGAAGCTCCGGTGAAGCTGATCTTTGGTCAGGCAAACCGTTCTGCTGCCATTCGCATTCCCAAGTATGGCAATACAGAAGCCACCAAGCGCTTTGAATTCCGCACCGGTGATGCCACCTGCAACCCCTATCTGGCCATGAGTGCTCTCTTGATGGCAGGTTTGGATGGTATCAAGAACAAAATTGACCCTACCAAACTGAACATGGGGCCGATCGATGACAATATCTTTGCCTGGAGCGAGGAGAAGAAAGCCACTTTGCACTCCATTCCCGCAAATCTGGAAGAGGCCATGCAGGCTTTGAGAGATGATCATGCCTTCCTGCTGCAGGGAGGAGTCTTCAACGAAGAGCTCATCGAGTCCCATATCAAGATGAAGCTGGCAGAACATAAGGCTGTGAACGACCGTCCGCATCCCTATGAAATGACGCTTTATTATAGCTTGTAAGAATCCATGAGGAGGCTGCTTGGCAGCCTCTTCTCATTTAAGATGTGAACCCGATTCAATAAATCGAAAGAATTCGAATTAGGGAACGAACTTTGCATAAGTTCGGGTAAAATGTATTTTCAATAAGGTCGAGGAATATACTTATGAAGAAGCTAGCACTGCTATTATTGTGCATCTGGGTTGGTCTCGCAGGAGCTATGACCATGGATATGGAAGCTCAGGGCATGAATCAAGCCTTCCGGATCACCGGGCGCACAGCAAACACAATGAATATCTCTTTCAGTCCCGGTTCTTTCCGTATCGAAGAAGAACGGGTGGGAGACACGGTTTATCAACATATAGTCATGCCGGGTGCTTCCAGCACTATAGACGAAGGCATGCCAGAACTCCCCTTGATTGGCGCTAGCGTGATCGTTCCTGCTCATGGAACCGTTTCAGTTCGTTCCAATGCCACCAATCCCAGAAGTTTGGGAGTTTTTAAACCCTATCCCGTTCAACAGAGAATGGATCTGGAAAGTCCCAAGTCCTTTCTTTACAACGACGAATTCTTCTCCGGAAACAGCACTTATCCTGCAGTAACCACAAGTTATTCAGAACCCGCCATCCTGCGTGACTTTCGCTTTGTTTCTCTTCAGGTATCGCCCTTTTTCTACGATGCTGGCACAGGGGAATTGAGCGTTTATGATAACCTGGAGTTGGAGCTGGAGTTTGGCAATGGCCCAGGGCTAAATGAGCTGGCAGAAGAACCCAGCTACGTCTCTCCCTATTTTGATAAACTTTACAGTGCAACCTTCCTGAACTATGATGATTATCGCTGGATGGTTCCGGTGAGTGTGCCTCCCCGGTATTTGGTGATACACGGTAACAGCTCGGATCCGAACTTCGTTCAGGCAATAAGCAATTTCGTTCTCTGGAAAAGACAGAAAGGCGCTGATGTACGCGTCGCCAGCACGACTGTTACTGGAACTTCCAATACAGCCATCAAGGCGTATATCCAAAATCTATACAACGATCTCAGCACCCGCCCGGATTACATCATCTTTATCGGTGATACCACCGGTTCTTTCCCCATACCCACATACAACGAAAACAGCGGTCCCGGAGATTATCCCTATACCCGGCTCGATGGTACAGACGGAGTGGGTGATGTGTATATCGGCCGTATCTCCGTGGAGAACGTGGCCCAGCTTCTGGTAGTGATGAACAAAGCCTATACCTATGAAAGGGATATAGATATCAGCACTGCTTCTTGGCTCAATAAAATGCTGCTCGCTGCAGACTGGGCTCCTTCAGGCATATCCACTGTGTATATGAGCAAGTATCTCAAAGAAACCTCCAAGGTAATCAATCCGGATTATACCTACACCGAGATTTATGGAGACAGCTCTCTTGGCACTCAGATAGTAGCAGGAATCAACCAGGGTGTAGGTTTTTATAACTTCCGTGGCTACATAGACCTGGCAGGATGGACTCCTGGAACTACCTACTACAATGGTTACAAGACTCCTCATACCTGGATGCTTACCTGTGGTACGGGTAATTTCGATAGTTCCTCTCCCTCCAAGACGGAAGATTTCTATCGTCTGGGTACTGCGGTCACTCCTTCGGGTGGTCTCACTGCCACAGGTATGGCTACTTCTTCCACTCACACGACTTTCAATAATGCTCTCAACGGGGGCTTGATCCATGGCGTTACCCAAGCCGGTATGAGAACCATGGGCGAAGCTCTACTGGCCGGTAAGGTAAATATCTACAGAATCTTTAGTGTTTCTGCCCCTACAGAGGCTGCCAAATTTGCCCAGTGGTGCAATCTGATCGGAGATCCCACTATGGAAATCTTCATGGGAATTCCTCAGCAGTTCAATGTAGCCGTTGAAGACACTATTGCTTTGGGAACCAGCCTTCTCGACGTTGCTGTCACAGACAATAATGGCTTAGCCGTCGAAAGCGTAGCTGTGACTCTCTCGCAAGGTGACCAGGTGATAAGCCGTGGTTATACCGATGCAGAAGGAAATGTGATTCTGGTGCTTCCAGGTGGTATGACTGTGGGCAACGCTGTCATCACCGTTTCTGCTCACGAATTCAAGCCTTCTCAGATTACGATTGCCGTGAGTGATCTGGCTTACCTTGTTCCCGGCACTGTTGTGATCGATGATGACAACACCGGAGCTTCCCAGGGAAATACCAATGCCCTTGCCAATCCCGGAGAGACAATCGAGATCAATTTTGGCTTGCAGAACACTGGTACAAGCCTCATGCCGGCAGTGAGTGGATATGCTACATCCCTCAGCCCTTATGTCACCATGATCGATTCCCTGGTTACCTATGGTGACATTGCAGGCGGAAACCTGGGATTCAGCCTTGAGCCTATTGTGTTCTCAGTGGCTCCCAATGCGCCATTTGGCACGACTTTGCGCTTCCACCTGTACCTCTCAGACGGCAGCCAGATGGACTATTCTGTTTCGGAATTTGTTCCTGTGGAAGCCGCTCGCTTTAGTTTCAATACTGCCGGAGTTCTCGATGGCGGCAATAACGCTCTTGATCCGGGTGAAACAACACCTTTCACGATAGGGATAAACAACATCGGACCCATGGAGGTTGCCGATCTTTATGGCCGGTTATACACCTTGAACGATCTGGTTGTAATCAACGATAACATCGGCTTCTTCGGCACAGTACCTGTGGACGGCACTGCTACAGCGGGTACCGATAACTTCTCCATTTCAGCCAGAGAGATGATCCTCCCCGGTATGGTGATCCCCATGAGGGTGAAACTTTATAATGCTGCCGGCTTTGAGCAGTATCTGGATTTCAGCCTGACGATAGGCACAGTCAATGTTCAGGATCCTCTGGGACCTTGCAGTTATGGCTATATGATCTTTGATGATGGAGATTGGTCTTATGCTGAAGCCCCCACTTTCCAATGGGTAGGAATAGCTCCTGCCGAGGGTGGCTTGGGCACTATCCTACCTCTCAGTGATGCCTATACCAGTGGCGATGAGGGAGATCAGGTGGGCGGCACAGCCATTACAACCATTGCTTTACCTTTCCCCTTCCAATTCTATGGAATTCAATACACTCAGGCATCCATCTCCTCCAATGGTTTCCTAGTTCTGGGAGAATCTGCCAACGCCGAATTTAGAAACTTCCGTTTACCCGGCCCCATGGGTGGCAGCCCCATGATCGCCCCCTTCTGGGACGATCTGGCCACTCATTCAGGTGGCGGAGTTTACACATGGTACGATCGCAGCAACAACGCCTTCGTAGTGGAATGGTACAACATGAAGAATGGTAAGAACGGTACCAGCTTGGAAACATTCCAGGCAATTCTCTATGATCAGGCCTACCATCCCACTTCCTTTGGCGATGGTCCCATCAAGTTCCAGTATCAAACCTTTAACAACGTGGATTCACAAAGTGGCGCCAATCATGGCAGCTACTGCTCGATTGGTATTGAAGACCATACGGGTACACGTGGCCTGGAATACAGCTTCAACAACGTCTATCCTGTAGCCGCCTCACCGCTGGGCAACCAGAGAGCCCTCTATATTACCACGGTTCCTGTTTACCACATGGAAGCCTCTCTTATTCTGGATCAAACTTATGTGGATGATAATCTGGGAAACAGCAACGGCATCGCCGAGCCCGGTGAGACCATCCGTTTGGGACTCCAGCTCACCAATATCGGTAATGCTCCCGCCTCTGGTATTACAGCTCTGCTCACCAGTAGCGATCCCATGGTGAATATTACCACAGCCGAAGCCGAATACTATCCTCTTGAGGCAGAACAGAGCGGTGTGAACCGTGAAGCTTTTGTAGTGGAGATTTCTCCCGTATGCCCCGATGGACAGGTGCTCTCCTTCACTCTTACCGTCACTTCCGGTGACGATGAATGGATCCGTAACTTCAGTATCCGGGTGGAAGCATCGATGTTGAACCTGAATTCCTACATGATTGATGATTCTGAGAGCACTTTCAATGGCTCAATCGATCAGGGTGAGACAGTGAAGCTCATTGTAAACATCGGTAACCAGACATCTGTGGAAGCAACCTCTGTGGTTGGCACACTTACCACAAGCCGTCCCAACACCACGATCAGCAATCCTGTTTTGAACCGTGCTGCGATCGACGCCAATACCATCATGCAATTCGTCTATGACATCACTGTTACTGGAGAAGAAAACCTGGGAGAAGAGATTCCCTTCACATTCTCAGCCAGCTCCGGCAATGCAGAAGCCCTGGAAGCCGACTTCTTCGTGCCCTATGGCGTAAGCGGCGAATCCAATAGCTTTGAACATAATAACGGCGAGTTCATTTCTGAAGGCGGTTGGACCTGGGGAGATCCCAGCCAGGTGACACCCTATTCCGGATCCATGCTTTGGGGCACAAACCTCAGTGGCTACTATCCAGAGAACATCACTTACAGCCTTCTAAGCCCTGCTTATCTTCTGAATGATAACAGCAACATGAGCTTCCGTCATTTCTTCAATTCGGAAGCAGGTTATGATGGAGGAAACGTGAGCGTTTCCACCGATGCCGGTGCGAATTGGACTATTCTGACTCCCGCAGGTGGCTACACTCACAACAATGTAAACAGCCTCGGCAACCAACCCGGTTTCTCCGGCAACTCCAACGGCTGGGAAGAAGAGATCTTTAACCTCAATCCATACGCTGGGCAGAATGTGATCTTCAAATTCAAGTTCTGTTCCGATGGCTCCAATAACGGTCAGGGTTGGTTCATAGATAACTTCAGCATCAGCAATGTGGATAAACGTGTTGCCAAGCTGCATGGCTTTGTGATCCCCACTTCCGGATACAGTCCGGAACTAGCGGTCGTGAAGGCCTCAAACCAATTTGCCACACACCCTGCTTTAGATGGTAGCTATGCTCTCTATCTGAAGAGAGGCTCCTACACCGCAGAAGGCAAGATGAGGAACCACCAATCTTCAAACTTCGGCCCCTTCACTCTGGATTCTGCCAATATGGCCAGATACACCGAATTCACTCTGATCTATCTGCCCAAGCCCTTCAGCATCGCCTTCACCTTCAATAATGACACCCGCGATCTGAATATCTCCTGGACAGAGCCATACGATCCCGTCTTACCGGCTGTTGCTTACAGAGTGTACAAACGCTTTGATATGGGCGCGTTCCAGTTCGTCACCGAAACCACCGAGCAGACCTATACAGAGAATCTTCCTCTGGATGGAGCCTATCAATACTACGTCCGGGTTCGCTACATCAACGTGGAAGGTAGTCCCAGCGACACTCTTTCCTTCAGCGTTCCCTACGTTGCGGGTGGTGATGCCCAAAATCCTGCTTTGATTACCAGGTTGAACTCCAACTTTCCCAATCCCTTCAACCCCACCACAACCATATCTTTTGATCTGGCTGAGAGTGGACGTGCCAGACTGAGCGTGTATAACCTCAGAGGCCAATTGGTACGTACCTTGTTCAATGGTGAAAAAGAAAGCGGACGTCACAGCATAGTTTGGGATGGACGGGATGACACCAACCGTTCTGTCTCCTCCGGCGTCTATTTCTATCGCCTGGAGACTCCCAAACACACCAGCACCCGTAAGATGCTGATGGTTAAATAGTATCATAGATTAATCAAGACAAGCCCGGGGAGATCCTCCGGGCTTTTTTGTTATCCACAGAAGCTACCTGTTATCTGGGAATGATCCTGAGCTCGGGATTCATACTCATACTGAACGAAACTCTGTCTCATTTGTGCAATCTCAGCACACTATCTTACACTCTATATACTGTTTGAAAGAACACACGGGAGAAAACTCTCCCTCACTTTTTATACGTGGACACTTTCCCCAAGTTTTGGACACTTTTCTGTGGAATCTTTTCCGCAGGTTTATAACACTGCATCTATCATGGGGTTGGACAGCCGTTTTTTTCTTGGTTCTACCCAGAGATCAGGACAATGATTCAATGCTCTTTCTGATTTACCAAAAATTACCGGAACAAGACTGTAACTTTAACGCTTGTGTGGCCTACGTTACTAAAGAGCGTTGAATAATTGCCTAAAGCCCATAGTACCTGGCATGTAGATGTGTTTCTACCCATTGATACCCAGTGTCCACATGCCGTCATTCCTGCGAAGGAGACTGTGTGAAAAGTCTCGAATTCAGGAGAAGAGTCCCGTTAGGGACGGCATTTTAGCTAGCATCACGAATCCATAGCAACGATCCTGAGTTCCGTAGGAACGACATTTTAGATAAGCTTATATGTATAATCAAGAATGTATTAGTCATCTAAAATGTCGTCCCGGGACTCTCCTCAGAGTTTCTTCACAGCCTCCTCCACATGAATGACGGAGAGGCATTGATCAGATTCACCCACTCTAATTGAACTTAATTCTAAAATCAGAACCTGCTCATCCGCTACCTATACAATTCTTGAGCTCATCCGCCGCAGAATCGAATGAGGAATAAGTTTGCAACAGCCAAAGAAAAGCTCTTCCGTACAGAAGAGCTTCTTGAGAAAAAGGTTTATCTGATTATCAATTGAGCAGGAACCAGAGCTTGGCAGCTTTATTCACTATCTCCAGATAGTCAAAGGCTTCATCGGGGTCTTTACCAAACGCCATCAACCCATGTCCCTGCCAGATTAGCGCATTCTGAGCTGCCAAAGCAGCCATGCTGGCCTCTGCCAGCTCAGTGGTGCCAGTTTCGGCAAAGCGTGCCATAGCCACCCCTGTGGGCAGATAATACTTGGTTTCCGGCAGGATGCTCATCAGTCTTTGATTCAAGGATACCGGATCATTATAAGCCGGTAGCTGTGATAGCGCTATAATCTCAGCCGGATGAACGTGGATGATGCACTTGTAATCCGGCTTGTAAGTTTGAAAATACTCCTGTATTCTGCGATGCGTTTGCCACTCCGAAGTGGGCTTGGACTCCACAGGATAAATGGTCTGGGTGCTTTCAAGTCCATCCTTTTCCACTGCCACCAGTACAAAGCTATTCATCAGATCTTTGGCATACTGGCGATAACGTGAACCGGTGCGGGAAACCAGATAATACCTGGTAAGATCGGTCTCTTTCACCAGGTAGAGCTCATGAAGTTGGGTTGTGATGTCAAAAGACATGTTTCCGGCGTTTGCTTCTGCCCAGCCATTTTGCCAGATGCACCTTGCGATCTCCGTGATACTTCCGATAAGTGAAGGCAGCCGGTAAAAGGCTGCCTCGTATAATTGTTTCATTGTATGTATGTTTATCATCTTGTCTAATCCTGTGAGGCCTTGCTGCGGCAGATCTTCTCCACTTCACGGAAGTTCACTTTACCGGAGGCCATCATGGGGATGTCTTCTATCACTTCAAAGACTTTGGGGATAGCGATAGACGGCAGCTCTTTCTTCAGCTTCTTCATCACGGCATGCTGGTCAAAATTCCCGGTGGTAACGGCAGCAACCACATCTGCGCCTTTGGTGGGATGCGGCACATCGACCACGCAACAGATCACATCTTCCGGGAGAAACTTGGTGAGGATTTCCTCCACTTTAACCAGAGAGACCATCTCGCCACCAACTTTCACAAAGCGTTTCAGGCGTCCTTTATGCCAGAGATATCCATCATCGTCGATCAGGCCAATATCCCCGGTTTCATACCATCCATTGCGGATTCTCAGAGAGGTCTCTTCCAGATCTCCCAGGTAACCCACCATCACGTTATCACCCTTGACCAGTATCTTTCCTTCCTGATTGGTGCCCAGAATCTTTTCTGTATTGATATCCACAATCCGCACCTGCACATTGGGGAAGATCTGGCCGATACTGCCTTTCTTCTGGTGACCGGGGTAGTTCACGGAGATCACCGGACTGGTCTCGGTGGTGCCGTAACCTTCAAAGATAGAGATATTGTGCTTAGTCAGGAAGCCTTCGAATATCTTATCCGGAAGCTTATCAGCCCCGGCGATGGCCAGCTTCATGCTGCTGTAATCACCGGGGTCGGATTTGGCAAGGTAACCATGTAAGAAGGAAGGTGTAGCAGCCATAAAGGTAGCTCTGTATTGCTTCACCAGATCGCTGACTGTTCTATATTCCAGGGGATTGGGATAGGTGACCAAAGTCGCTCCCATCAGCACCGGAAGCCAGAATTGGGTCACCAGGCCAAACACGTGGAAGACCGGCAGGATAGAAAGGAAGACGTCGTTGTGATCCAGATGTACCAACTGGTGAATTCCATCAATATTATGCAGGATGTTCCTGTGGGAGAGCTGTACAGCTTTGGGCTCTTTCTCACTTCCGCTGGTGAAAAGGATCACGGAGACTTCATCGCTGCTGCCGTTGTGCACCAGATTCTTCAGAACGGCATAGGGAAGCTTGGAAAGCATTGCTGCTTTGAGCTTTGCCAAGGTGCTGACCCGCTGCAGAATGTCCTCCACGAAGATCATGTGGTCAATGGGCTTAAGCCCTAGTTTATCCAGGAGTTTCTTGCTAGTGACTACCGTCTTGAAGTTACATTTCTGCCGGGCATACAGGCAGTTATCGATCGCTCCCGTGGCATAGTTTATCATCACCGGGATCTTGCCGGCAAAGAGTGTGGAGATCACTCCCAGCATAGCTCCCATCGAAGTGGGGAGCAGCATGCCGATATACTTTCCCGGGATCTTTCCCAGTTCCTCTTTGAGGATAAAAGAAGCTATCAGCATTCTGCCATAGCCATAATCCTGATTGGTGCCTTTATCGGCTACCGCAAGTTTACCGGAGTGTTTCTTGGCCGCCTGAATAAAGCGAAGATGCAATTGATCCATAAGTTCCTCGTTTAGTTGATTAGGTGAAGCCAGTCCTTCAGCAGGAATTCCAGCCTGCCGATCAGCAGCGAAATACGTGCCATAACTGTGTAGCCAAAAGATGCTCCGAAGCTTATCATCAGAAAGTATATACCAATCTTGGAGGGCACAGCATAGACGCCTTCCTGTTTTTTACTGAAGTAAAAGAAGTAGATGCCGCAGATCGTACCCACAATCAGGATAAAGTTTCCCACAGTGGCGATGATATCTCCCTGAACCACGGGATTGATCATGGTGGCGGTCATCTGCTGCAAAAGATCGCTCTTCATATAGCGCAGCATACTGATCCCCGCAGAAGTACCTATTACCAGGGCTATCGGATAGCGGGAGATCCACTGGGTTTTGGGATGCAACCGCATCAGCATCATAACGCCCAGAGCTCCGGGTATCAGAAGAATCAGGTTCCCGCTGAAATCCGTAAAGAGCTTGGTGAAAAGATTGGGCAGCAGTGTATTGTAGATAATATAGATTACCCAATAAGCTGCCGAGAGACCCACGAAGATCTGCTCCGCCAGCTTGTAAAAGGGATTGTCTTTGTAAAGGAAGCTAAAGATACAGAAGGTGAAGAAAGCACCTATGTAAAGGCCCAGAACAGTCATAAACTCTGCCATTATATCTCCTCCTTCAAATCTTGAGTGCGTTTGATGCGTTTGTTTCTCCAGACCTTGTAGTTGCCGATGGCAATGAAGATCAGGATCAGGAGGTGAGCCACAGATTGGGAATCCATTTTGGCGGTGGCAGAGCCATTCTCCATGCCGATCAGGCCTTCATACTCCGCCGCAGCTTTCAAGCCACCCAGCAGCCCAATCAGTTGATTCTGGCTATTGATATAGGGGATGAAGCCGGGAGCTGAGATGGCTGTGGTGCCGCCGGTAACGGGAACGTTGTACATATCGTGAGCCGCCATTACCCATTGCTTGATGCCAGGGTCTCCCGAAGAAAGCGAGCTGATATAGGCTATATCACGCAGAGTATTCACCTTGGCTAACATCGGTATCTGGTTCAAGGCTGTTCCTCCGGTATCGGTGGGGTACACCTCCACCAAAGAGCGTCCCATGGCCTGAATAGTTACCATGCCTCCCACTTTGTAACCCAGATTTACATAATCCACGCCATACTGCTTCTCGGGATACTTCTCACTTAAGGCTCTGAAGGCTTGATCCGCCAGTTGCGGTCCTTGAGGCCACAGCGCGGTGGCGATCACTTTGTGTCCTTTGCTCCAGGCATGGTCGATCATCGCCACTGCCATGGGCTGCAGCTCGGTCATGGAAGCTGGATCGTAATCAAAAGAAACGATGGCCACAGATCCGGCCGGGCTTTGCTCCACCAGCTTATGCGCCATACGGACGTGTGGAGAGCTTTCTGTGCGCCAGCCGATGGGGAAGAGGAGAGGCAGCAGCACTGCCAGAAACAGCACCAGGTATATGATTCTTCTCTCTGTCTGAGGGCTGATACTCATTTATCACCTCCCAGATAGGAGCGCTCTATGCCCAGGATGATTCTCAGGCTGCTTCCCACAATACCCAGTGCCGCACTGATCATGATGGCACGCTGTGCCGCTGAATTGGGAAATTCCATAATGAAGTCCGTCAGATTGGGAAGATGCAAGAGTGGAAGATTATTCGGAATCCATCCGGTGAGCATGGTGCCAAAGCTGCTTCTGCCCAGGATCACGATCACGGCAGTGATCATCAGAAGGTTGGATTCAAAGCTGCGGATAATGAAGGCCCGATAGGCCGCAGAGGCTATGTAGAAAGCCAAGAGGGCAAACATGGTGGCCGAGAGATGCTGATAGACGTTTTCAAACAGATAGTCAAAGGGTTTGAGCCCCAGCCAGGCTTGGATGGAAGCACCATCTCCCAGAATACCATCGGTCTTTTCCATGCCCCAAAGCAAGCCAAAGATCAGCATCAAGGCAAAGCTGATCATGCCTGCCAGATAGTAAGGCCAATCCTTGACCTTGTTCTTGATCTTTGCACCGTTCACACGCAGCAGGCTCACCTGTCCCAGGAACATCGCAAAGCCGGAGATTATCATAAACCAGCGTTCCAGAGTTTCATTGATCTGGCTGAAAGGACGGTGCGGGATAAATTCCGAAGCGAAGACCACCAAGCCCGCCAGAAAGACTATTATCAAAGGTATGTTTCTTTTCATATTGTTACACCCACTTTATGCATCATCATCAGAACACCTTCCCAAAGAAATCCTTGAACCAGCTCCAGCCCAGGGATTCCGTTACAATGCCGCAGAGAATCAGAAGGATGATCAGCAGCTTGCCAAAGTCGTGCCCCTTCAGGCTGCCTAGTTGCTGCGGATCCTTGGAGAGATAGGCGGAAGCGGCAAAGAGTTCCTCTCCGATCAAGGTATAATCGCAGGAGACCACAAAGAACGGCAATTGATGAGCCTGAGCGGTTCCTGCCGTCTGGATGGCTCCTGTGCTGAAGCCGGTTTCCGCCAGGATCAGAGATTCAGCATAGAACGAACCCATAAAGAAATTGGCGGCAGGCTGCTCGCGCACCATGATGCCGTCTATACCCGCCACATAACCGAATTGGTCATCCGTGAGATAGAAGACATTGCTTTCCTTGTAGGCATCCAAACGCCCTGCTTTTAAGTATGATTCCCGCACCACTTCCCGCGCTGCTGAGAGCACCATGGAGAAACGGCAGGGAACGATCAGATCGGTATCATACTCGGCAGCTTTATGCGCCAAATGGCTCAGGATAGTCATGCTGGCAATAGTCTGAATATCGTCCAGATCGGAGATGCCGGGAACATATAGTATAGGCTTGCCCTTCTCGGTGGCACGTCCAATGGCTTCATCCATAGAGTCCAGCCCGTTTATCCTTCTCACAAAGAGGTCTTTACCCCGCTTGGCGGCAAAGATATAGAGCAGGATTGCCGCACTAATCACGACCAGCATCAGCAGAAAAGAGAGCTTATCCAGATAGAACCACTGCTCCACTGGCCTCGCTTCCAGCACTTGTGATACCGAATCCGCTTCCGAGACGGCTATCATTCTGTAGCGGTAAGTCTCATCCGGAGAAAGCTCCGTATCGGTGAAAGACCCCTCCGCATCCGTGCTCTGGTGAAGTTCCTGAAAGACCTGCATACTATCAGCTTTCTGGATGGTGACAGTGCTTCCGGAAGCTCCCTTCCATTCCAGGTTCAGAGCTGTTCCGGCATCATGTGGGAAGTCCTTGATTTCAAAGCTTGCCTCTCCCATCAGAGGCAAAGCCAGCCCAAGCAGCATAAAAACCAAACAAAAAATACCTAAAGACCTCATGGCGTATCCTTGGCGATAATCTCATTGATCAAGCCGGTCATAGCACTGATCTTCCCCAAAGCGGCGGAGTTTACAATGAAACCGGAAGGTGAATCTGTGAGTTCGGCCAGCTTGGCCACTTCATTATAGGACTTTTGGAACCAATTACTTCCCGTCAAATCTTCCGTGCTGAAGAGCTGCATATTCTTGTGAATAGAAGTCCAGAGTCCATCCTCAAAAGGACTGTCTGCAACCGTCTCAGCCTGTTCTTCTGCAAAGATGACAGAATATAGCCGGGATACTTCCACCCACTGACCCAGAAGGTACAGCGTGTAAGTTTCATACTGGGCAGAATCCCAGGCCGCAGCCTCATACTTCTGCTTTAGCTGCGCACAGGCTGAGCTGATCTCTGCCCATTCGCCGGCTCTTACTAAGTCCTGCATGGCAGTTTTCACTTCCGCAGCTTGCTTTTCCAGATTCAGAGCAGTTGCCAGATCAATATAATCCTCGTAATAGCGATCCAGCACACTGCCGTTTCCCACAATGGCAGCCAGCATCAAATCTGCCTGCAAAACACCCAAAGCATAGCTGCGTCTTTGGTCATCGGCACCGGGTTTGTAAGCGGTTCCGGGCATGACAGCCAGAATTTTGGGGGGATTGATCAATTCCAGCTTGGTCGTCACAGTCTGGATGGAGGGAATGGGAACGAAGTCTGTAATGGCTTGCGCGATGTCATCGTTGGGAAGCTTCTTTTTATCCTTGTTACAGGCTGGCAGAATAGCCAGGATCATCACCATCAGCAGGTAAAAGATTCTCTTTTTCATACTCAGAAATTCCTTAGATTTTTTATATTACAAAGCTAAGCAGAACTCATAACACCACAGGAACTACGATGTTGTAAGCTCTCATAAAGTCAAGTCTAATATTCTTCTTTGCCGGGTTGTTCTGAATCACGTTCATAATCACAGGCTCTGAAGCTCGCTGTGGTAGCGGGTACATTCATTACAAAGATGATAGCTGCAGTAGCGGTTATAGAGTTCCTGCAGGCCTTGCTGATAAACCGCTTTGGAATTCACCAGGCGGATCTGAGAGGGATTGATATGCTTCTGCATGGAGCGGATCACATGGTTCTCCTGCAGGGGAGGAAAGCCGAGATATGCTTCCATCAATCTGTGCTTGGCTTCGGTTTGAGCGTGCTTTTCGTGCCACAGATAAAGAATTGGCAGGTAGATATTGAGCAGCAGCGCTTTCAGAACATCTTTACCCGGTTTGGGCAAGCCTTCATATCCTGAAGCGGTGCTTTGGCTGAAGAGAGCTTGCAGTCTGGTTAACCTGGCCTTATCATCCGAGCTTTCCAGAGCTTCCATCAGACCCAGCATCAGCCCCTTATCCACAAACCTATATAGCACAGAAAGAAAGGCGATCAATCTATAGAGCGGATGTGCTCCGGGACGCACCCGGAAAAGCTGCCAGTCGATCAGAACCGGCTGGGCATAAAAGTTCTGGCTTTCATAGGTGGAGAAGAGCCGGCACCGCTGTTCTTCCGGCAAAGCTTTGGAGCTCTTTTGCAGAAGACCGCTGGAGCAGGTAAAGATGGCAATCAGTTCTTCCGGCTTCAGGCCTTCAGCTTTCCAGAGCTTGATTTCCTGCAAGGGTATAGCCGAAGCCAGGCTGAAGAAATTGAGCTTGTTTTTATCATAGCCCAGCGCTTCCATCATACCTTCGTAGACAAGCTGGTCAAAATCGCTTAAGCCCAAAATAGCATTGAATCTGCGTACCTTGGCTCGGAACCGCAGCTTGCCAAAGAGCGCCAGCCGAGCGCTCAGATTATCGTTATCGATGGCAGAAAGCAGCTCGCAATAGGTATTTAGCGCTCCCTCCTGCTGGGGATCGTGGGTTTCCAGAAGCTTCTGAATATCTGCACTGAGCTGATTCTTCAGCTCCAGGATTTCCAGCCTCTCACCATCTTCTTTGATAGTGTAATCCTGGTTTTGATTGTGGCTCAGAACCACGTGCAGAATCACCCGGTTGTAATAGGGATCCTCTTCGTGCGCGTGAGCCTTCCAATCGCTGGTTTTGAGGTGGATTTCCACGCTTCCCTGCAAAGCCTGCCCTTCCAGCTCGATTATGGCAAAGGAAAAATCCGGCCCCCGGCCAGTATTGAACTGTCCCTGAAACGTGATTCTCAAGCTCTTTCCGGAGATGGTTTTCAGGTCACTTTTCAGATGTCCCGCATCCCAGATATGATAGAGAAACTTTTCGTTCAGATCCATCAATAATATCTTTGCAGCATCCTGTAACGAGCCCTTGCGGAGGCGGAGCGATTGTAATTCTGAGGGCTATACTTGATGGGATTGGTGATCACGGAGATGAGCTTCATGCTTCGGGTGCGGCCGATATTGGCGCAAGATTGTCCATAGTAATGCAGCGAGGCAGTCTCGATCCCATAAATACCCTTGCCCCACTCGATGTAGTTCAAGTAGAGCTCCAGCATCCGGTTCTTCGTCATCAGCAGCTCCATGATAATGGTCACCTGTATCTCCAGATACTTGCGGAAGTAATTGCGGTGAGTGGTGAGAAACATGGTGCGCGCCAATTGGTTACTGATGGTGCTGGCCCCAAAGCGGATGCCTCCGGCTCTTTCGTTGCGGCGATAGGCTTCTTTGATCATAGACCATTCAAAGCCGAAGTGCTTATAGAAATTGCCGTCTTCCAGGCTCACGACCATATTCCGAGTGCTTTTGGGGATTTCTTCCAGATCGATGTAGCTACGCTCCTGGATGGGATAGCCCTTTTCGATCCAGCGACTCAGCATCAATGGTGTGATGGGCGGATTGATGAAGTTGTAAAGCAAGCTCAGGAACGCCACCACTCCCCAAAACCAGAGATGAGCCACAAAGACAGTCCTGATCACCCGGATCAGAAACGGCCGTTTCTTTTTACCTTTTAGCGGTTTGCCTGCTGCTTTCTTTGTCACCGGCTAAGTCCTTCTACTCCAAAGTGGAAGCGACATCCTGTCGCTTTCTGTACAATAGATCCTGTGAACAAAACTAGGGTGTTTGGATCATTGTATCCCGCATGAGGATAAAACAAAGCTCCAAACACCCTGATATTATCACAGGATAAGCTTTTTGGCCCGTTTACTTTTCTGTGGCTTCCGGTTGGGTCTTGTTGACGAATTCGGCCAGACGGGATTTACGTCTGGAAGCGGTTCTGGAATGGATCACACCCTTCTTGGCTGCCTTATCAAGCTGAGAATAGAGCTTATTCAGCATGGTTTCCCGTTCTTCAACGCTCATATCGGCATGGATCTGCTTGGAGAGGGTCTTGATGGTCTTTTTTACGTAGTTGTTGCGGGCTTGACGCTTGGCGTCGGTCTTCATTCTTTTCTTGGGCGATTTGTGATGTGGCATCTTATCCTCTTTTTCATCTTAGTAAGTTTATAAACCAAAAATAAATGCAAGACTTTCTTGTCAACTGCTTTTTCCGGGCTTGGTCTGATCTACTCCCAAAACCTGCACGCTGGGAATCCTCAACACCCTTAACAGTATGTGGGCGTCATTCCTGCGAAGGCAGGAATCCATATCTATGTCTCTCAATCTATTAGACGCACGATGGATTCCAGCCTTCGCAAGAAGACGGCTCGGTGTACACTGGGTAACAATGAGTGGAAACACATGACAAGTCTCTCATATTTAGAATACCACAATTGTTCAGTACTATTTCATCTTTTCACCTTTGGAGAAACCATCTTCCCGGCTTAGTTTGTCCTTAGATTGTCTCGGGCAGCACATCCCAAAACCAGCGGCAATCCCAACACTAATAACCATACAGAAGGAAGAACTACCATGAACTATATCAAGAATCTTACAACCGAACAAGCTCTGAAGTTGGATGAACTGGTGCAATACAGCCAGGGACAGATCGTGAGCCGCACTCTGGCGCAGAACAAAGCCGTCAGCCTCACGCTATTTGCCTTTTCCGCAGGGGAAGAGATCAGCTCCCACGCCTCTCACGGCGATGCTTTGATCACCGTATTGGATGGGGAAGGGGAGATCACCATCGGAGGGAAGATGCACCTGCTCAAAACTGGAGAATCCATCCTGATGCCGGCCGGTATCCCGCATGCCGTGAAAGCCGCCACAAACTTCAAGATGTTCCTCACGGTGGTTTTCCCGGATTAAGCTAGCCTGTTGTACCCATAAGGGTTGGGGTGGCAAGCTCCGAATTGCCTCCTTCTTCCTGATTTGTCGCCGACTCTTCGTCGACTCTTTCCCGACTCTTCCCGAGCAAAGTGTTCGGGAAGAGTCCTGCAAGACACGGCGAAGAGTCGGCAGCCTATAAGCGACATCTTGTCGCTTATCATCGAAGCATGATCCGCGGGACAGGTAACATATATTGACGAGAGTTGCTTCTGCTCCCGGGGCTGCCTAATAACCCCAAAACCTCACTTTGTTAGGTTTTGAGGACCCCGGCAATCTCCGATTTGGCTGAATCCCGGAAACCCCGCAGAGCGGGGTGATGTATCATAGCCCATGGTGAGCGGAGCGAACCATGGGTACGGGAAACGACCAGAAGAACAAGAAACAATAGCTACTCTCCCAGCCGGAGCGCTCAAGCGCTCCGGCCGGGAGAGTAGCATGAGATTTAAGCAGTGTATATATGTTTACCCATAGTTCAGGCTCTGCCCTCAATATGGGCTGGGTTATTTCACCCCGCCGAGGCGGGGTTTTCTGGATTCCGGACTAAATCCGGAATGACGGAACGTGGGGCTGGGTGGTTGTGTATTGATTCAGGGTGGATAACGCACTGGATTCCGGACTAGATCCGGAATGACGGATGGTGGGTCTGGGTGGTTGTGTATTGATTCAGGGTGATGAGCGCACTGGATTCCGGACTGAATTCGGAATGACGGAACGTGTGGCTGGTTTGTATCTGGGAGATGCGGGTAGTGGGCAAAAAAAGTTGAGCTATCTAATGCTATGAAAGAAAGGCCACTATGCAACTGAGGAAAAGATTCTACAGGAAAGTGTCCAAATTCAGAGAAAACTGTCCACGTATAAAAGGTAGGGGGATGATGCTCCCTGTAGATCTTTCAAACAGCGATAGAGTGCTTTAAAGTTAATAGTTAATAGTTAGAAGTTAAAAGTTAGGGTTGGAGCTTGTCAATCCCCGTTATACTCAGAACTTATCGGAGAGCTCAAACCAGCGTTCCATCAGTGTTTCGTGGATGGAATTTAGTTCGGATAAGCGTTCACTAATGGTGTGAAACTCCTCGTGGCTGAGCTGTGCAGCATGCTGTTCCAGCTTATCTTCCAAGCCTTGGATTTCCTGTTCGGTCTGGCTGATCCTTAGCTCCAGATCGTTCAATTCCCTCTGGTCTTTGTAACTGAGTTTGGTTTGCACCCTCATAGGCCTTAGGTCAGGTGCTTTCTCTTCCTTTTCTTCCTTTTCAAAGCGATGCACCAGCAGGTAATCCGAGTAGTTACCGGGGAACTTGCGGATGCCACTTGGCTCGAAGATGAAGAGATAATCCACAGTGCGATCTAGGAAGAAGCGGTCGTGGGAGACGATCAGGAGGCAGCCGGCAAAGGCATCCAGATAGTCTTCCAGGATCTCCAGGGTTCTGATATCCAGATCATTGGTAGGCTCGTCCAGAATGATGAAATTAGCTCCGAAGATGAGGGACTTGAGCAGAAAGAGCCGCTTCCTTTCTCCACCGGAAAGAGAGCTGAGCTTGGATTGCTGCATCTTACCGTCGAAGAGGAAGCGCTGCAGCATCTCCGCAGCGGTGAACTTGGTGCCGTCCTTGGTTTTGATCACTTCGGCATATTGGGCGATGTAATCGTATACGCTGAGCTTGGGATCAAAGCTGTCTTCTTCCTGCTTATAATAGGCAAAATGAGTATTGACGCCCACTTTGATGCTGCCCAGATCGGGATCCAGTTCTCCGGAGATCAGCTTCAACAAGCTGGTCTTCCCACAGCCGTTGGGGCCGATGATGCCGATCCTTTCCTTGGCTTGGAAATTATGATCCAATCCGTAGAAGAGCTCCTTACCACCCAAAGTCTTGCTGAGCTTGTGAAGTTCCAGGATGGTCTTGCCCAAGCGATCTGTCTGAAAGGATATCTCCAGCTCGGCATTGGAGATGAGGTAGCTTTTACTCTGCAATTCGCGCACCCGGTCGATATGGTTCTTGGGCTTGCTGCTCCGGGCCCTGGCACCGCGTCCCAGCCAATCAAGCTCTTTCTTAAGCTGTGCCTGGCGTCGGGTTTCCTTGCGCTCCAAATCGGTGGCTCGCAGCATCTTGCCGCGGATATATTCTGTGTAATTGCCCTCATAGAGATAAGCCCGGCTGTTCTCCAGCTCCAGTATTCGATTACAGACGGAATCCAGAAAATAGCGGTCGTGAGTTACAAAGATCACGGTGATCTTCTCTTGTGCCAGATAATCCTGCAGCCATTCGATGCTATCCAAATCCAGATGATTGGTGGGCTCATCCAAGATCAGAAGGTCGGGGCTTTGCACCAGC
>JAKPXC010000100.1 GCA_029567705.1 Candidatus Cloacimonadota bacterium | reverse complement strand
TTCCAGACGGTTGGGGTTCCATGGGATGTCGTAATTGAACATGATGTTACAGACTTGGAGATTGATGCCTTCTCCGGCAGCTTCTGTAGCGAGCAGGATCTGGATCTGCCCTTCTCTGAACATCTGCTCTGAGTGAAGCCTAGTCCCGGGCTCGTTACGAGAACCTGGTTTCATGCTGCCATGGATGCAGCCAACCGCAAAGCCCCAGGACTTGAGCTTTTCCTCTAAGTAATAGAGTGTATCCTTGAACTCGGTGAAGATCAAAAGGCGTCTGTCCTTATGCTCGAAGAATCCCTCTTGTTGGAGCAGAAACCTGAGCTTAGCCAGCTTAGCTTCCTGGTTGGCTAGCTCCACTGCTTCGGCTTCTTTGGCAAAAGCACGCAAATCGGCAATCTCAGCCTTCACCAGTTCTTTATTCTCAACAAGAGACATCGCCTCCAATATCTGCTCCAGCTTCTCTCTTTCATACTCCTCCATCTCTTCCCATTCTTCTTCATCCGGAATTGTTGGAGGTGCCTGATTAGCCAGTTTATAGGCATCCTTCAAGGCGTCTTCAAGGCGATTTGCCCTGTTTATCAGGCTCTTGCGCATAGCATAGGTGCTGGAAGCCAATCTCCTTTGATACATGGACATAAGGAAGCCGATGGCCTTTGCTCTTGGATTGCTACCATCTGCGGCAGCCAAAGCGCTTTGTCGCTTAACGTAGTTGGTGATGTTTCTGTAGAGATCAAATTCCGCACCGTCTATCTGGAAAGCAATAGTCTGGGTTATCCTCTTGGTGAATATCTTAGCTTGTAGCCAGTTTCCGGCGCTGTCTCTCTCTGGGAAATAGACCATTGCTTCCTTGGTTCTGCGCAGGTAGAAAGGGGCTCTTTGGTTTTCCATGGCATGGCGGATAGACTTTACATCAGCAAAAACGTCCTTATCCAGAAGCTGCAGGAAGTAAGTGAAGTTCTCGGGATCTCCCTTGTGCGGAGTGGCTGTCAAAAGCACCAAATGATCGGTAATGTCTCGCAAGTATTCACCTAGTTGATACCTGGCTGTTTTGCCACCCGTGGAGCAGGACATCCTGTGTGCTTCGTCAACAATCACCAGATCCCAATGAGATTGTTTTAAACCTGGCAGAATGTCTTCCCGTTTTGCCAAATCCAACGAAGTAATTATCCTATTATGCTCCAGCCATTGGTTCGAACCGAATTGGTTGCGGATGTTTGAGCCTTTGAGCACGGTGAATTTCTCGTCGAACTTCTCCAAGAGCTCGCGTTGCCACTGGAAGGAGAGATTGGAGGGGCATACGATCAGGATTCTATCAGCCAAACCACGCAGTTTCAGCTCCTTGATCAACAGACCTGCCATGATGGTTTTTCCGGCTCCCGCATCATCAGCTAATAGAAACCTTATCCTGGCAAGCTTGAGAAAGTAATCATATACCGCTTCAAGCTGATGGGGTAGGGGATCAACTTTGGATATGGATAGGCCAAAATAGGGGTCGAACTCGTATGCGATACCAAGTATATAGGCTTGCAACCCGAGCCTGAGGAGATTGGCATTCCCAGCGTATGTGTATGCGCTATCTATGATTTCAAGATCTTCAATCTGGGAGACAGTAAGATTGACCTGTCTGAAGGTTTGGCTCTTAGTCCCTACCAAGCC
>JAKPXC010000084.1 GCA_029567705.1 Candidatus Cloacimonadota bacterium | reverse complement strand
CTCTTACCCGCTTACTCACATTTTATGCACTTACTCACATAGCCTTGTAACACCAAATAAAAAAAGCAGTTTACCGTTTTGTATACCACGCTAAGTCCCTAAAACACTTGATTTTCCTGTCTTGACAAAAAGTCCCCCCTGAATTTGTGTAGAAACTTCGTCGGTTTGACTGGGATCGTCTTTGGAAAACTCTTATCTTTCAGAGATATCCGAGATACTCACCGCCCCCTGTGAATAAATTGTGGATAAGTCCTGAACCGGTCTCAGGTTTCTGAATAATGAAAGCGGTTCTAAAAGTTTAATAATAAACAAGTTACATCGCCACAGCCCGGGTTTTCGGAACAAAACACTAAGCTGTGGATAAATATAGTTTTAGGATACAGATATGATGGATCAAGACATTTGGCAAAACATACTGGATAAGCTGGAGCTCAATATCAGTCCCCAGAGTTTCCGCACCTGGTTCACCAATACCAAGCTGGTGGACATGACAGAAATGGAGATGATGATTCGGGTACCCACCACCTTCACCGCCAACTACATGAATCAGAACTATTCGGATACGATTTCAGAGATTGCTTATGCCCTTTACAACCGGCATTACAAGATCAACTTCATAAACGATCTGCCGATCTCAGACCTGGTGAATCAGGATAAAACCGAGCATCAGCCCGGACGCAGCCAAATCAACGCCAAGCTCAATGAACGCTTCACCTTTGATGACTTCGTGGTGGGAAAGAACAACAACTTTGCTTATTCCGCCGCCAGAGCCGTGGCAGATTCTCCCGGCTACACCTACAATCCACTCTTCATCTATGGAGAAAGCGGAATGGGGAAGACTCACCTCATGCAGGCCATCGGAAACTATGTGCAGCAGGTCAGCCGCAACAGCAATATCTATTACACCACCTCGGAAGCTTTTACCAATGAGATGATAGATTCCATCCGGGCCAATAAGATGCCGGATTTCCGCTCCAAATTCCGCAAAGTGGATCTCCTGCTGGTGGACGATATCCACTTTCTCTCCCGTAAGGAAGGCACGCAGGAAGAGTTTTTCCACACTTTTAACGCCCTCTTTGACAACCGGAAGCAGATCGTGCTGACTTCCGACCGTCCTCCCAAGGATATCCCGGATCTGGAGAACAGGTTGGTTACCAGGTTTGAATCCGGCTTGCTGTGTGATTTGAAGAACCCGGATTTTGAGACGCGCGTCGCCATCCTGCGCAAGAAAGCCGAGCCGGACGGCATCGTGCTGCCGGATATTATCTTTAATTATATCGCCGAAGGCATCACTTCCAGCGTAAGAGCTCTGGAAGGCTCTCTGATCCGCATCCTGGCCTTTGCTTCCTATAACAAGCTCAATCCGGAGGATATCGACGTCGATACCTGCCGCAATATCCTGGCGGATATGATCTCGGAAACCCAGAAGGAGATCACGCTGCATCTGATCACAATTCAGGTCTGCAACTATTACAATATCTCCGTGTCTCAGATCATGGAAAAGAGCCGTAAGCCCCAGGTGAGCTTTCCGCGTCAGGTTGCCATGTATCTGGCCAATCTGATGATTCCACAGCTTTCTCTGAAGGATATAGCGGATTACTATCACCGCAAGGATCACACCACCGTGCTCTATGCCAAGCGCATGATCGAGAATCAATTCCGGAACGACAACGAGTTCCGCGCCCAGATAGAATCCCTGATCAACAATATCCGTTCCTGATGCTTTCCTATTTACTCACACCTGCGAATAAATCCCTGTGGATAAGTGTGGATAAGTCCTCCCAAAAAAAGCGGAATCAGATTTTTGTGGATAAGTGTGAATATCTACCCGGTTTTATCCACAGGCTATACACAGAATCCAGCCCTTGGCAAGCGCTTCTGAAAGCGGGACTTAAAAAAAAGGTTGACCGTTTATCCCCTTATCCACAATGCCTACTACTTATACTACTATAAAAAGATATAATTTAATATTAGGATATTTTAAGATGATGAGAGTCAAGACGACAAGACATTTACTGCTGCTTCTGATCCTGATGGTAAGCTTGTTTGGAGCTTGTACCAAGAAGACTAATCCCACGGGAAACAACTGGTCGGATACACATCCGCTCAGTTTCACGGATAGCCTTTTCACTTTGGGATTCAGCTTTGGAGATACTGTGAAGGTTTCCGGCTATGAAGGCACGCTTCTGGCCGGGAATATGGATGGCGCTGAAGCGATCACATTCCTCAGGTTCACCGGGCTTCCGGCCGATAGCCTGATCTCCACCGTGACGGATGCCAGCCTGGAGCTCACCATCAAACGCAGAAACACCGAAGCCCGCAATCCGCTCACTTTGAGCTTTATGCGGTTGAAATGGCATTGGACGGCGGATTCCACTTTTGCCGTGGCGGATACTTCGCTGGTGCCGGCAGGAATTGCCGATTTTGTGGTGCCAGTGATTCCGGCGATGAGCGACAGCACCGTCTCTGTGCCGCTGCCTGCCGATCTGATCAAAAACTGGTATCATGCCGGCAGTAACGGACTCTCGATTGCTATCAAAACGGATGCCGGAGGCTTTGCCGAGTTCTATTCCATCGATAGCGGAACCAAGGGTCCTCAGATAAAGTTTAAATACAAGCTCACCACCGATGCTGCTTCGGCTGCCATGAAAGAATATGAATCCTACAGCATCTCGGATAGCTACCGGGTGGTGGCTCCCGCTTCAGGCGTGGAGGCAGGACGCTGGATCCTCAATAACATCTCTCCCAGCCGGATCTTTGCCAAGTTTGCGCTCAATCCTTCCCGCTTTGTGGATATGGAGGGAGTAGCGCTGGATGAGATCGGGCTCAAACGGCTAACCATCAACAAAGCCGAGCTGGTCTTCTACGTGAAGGATAATCCCTATTACACCAGTCCGAATTCCTATAGCTTCCGGGCTATGAACGTGGTGCGGGATTCGATCAATTCTGCCGAGCAGCTTTACAAAGCGGATTATGAGATTCTGGCGCTGACCTCTATATCTTCCGGAACGGTATCCAGCGATAGCATTGTAATCAATATCACGCCGCTGGTTCAGGGCTATACTTCCGGGGATTTGGAGAATCTGGGCGTGGTGATCCGTTCACTGCACGAGATTATGAATTTTGGCAAGCTGGAGCTTTGGCATTTCAGTGATGCTCCCGCCGGCAAGAAACCTTATCTGAGGGTTCGTTACACCCCTCCGTATCTGTAAACTATGAAGAAATATCTCTTTCTGCTTCTGGTTCTGGTTGCCCTGATTTTATCCTGTAAAAAGGAGAAGGATGAGAGTCCCATTTTGGCGCAGGTGGGTGAGGAAGTACTCACCGAAGCGGCTTTTAACTCTCTGTTTAGCAAGGCGGAGCTGGATAGCCTTTCTACCGAGACCCGCAGGAAGTATATCGAGGATTGGGTGAATCTCACCGTTTTGGCTCAGGAAGCCGATCAGCAGAAGCTGAGTGAGACTCCTGCCTTGAGAGCCCGTATGGAATTTGCCCGTAAGAAAGTGAAAGCCAATGCTCTGATCGGACAACGGCTGGCCAGTATCCGGGTATCCGAGGATGAGCTCTTTAACTATTTTCGCATTCATCAGGGTGAATTTGAAGCAAATCTGAAGGAATACAGCCTGCAGAGGATAATGATTAATGACAAGACTACCGCTGAGCTGATTCTGGGGCGTCTGGCCTCGGGCCTGGCTTTTGAAGAAGCTGTGCGAAACTACTCTCTGGAAGAGCTTAAAAACAGCGGTGGAATGATGGGATGGGTGGCCAAAGCCGGGCCGGATTCCAGCTTTTGGAATGCTGCCAACGGATTGGCTCTGAACACTCCTTCCCTTTACAATCAAGGCTTGAACTGGTATGTTTTTCGCATAGTGGAAGAACGGCTGGGTACCGAGGAAGCCAATTTTGAGGATTATAAAACCGAGATCCGGCACCGCATCATTGCCGAAAAGGAAGAGCAGGTCTATCTGGACCTGGTGCGGGAGCTGAAAGCCCGGACGGATAAGATTTATTATTACTAGGAAGTGTAAATGAAAAGACTTAGCATTCTGCTTCTGTCACTGGTCTGTATCAGTCTATTGAGTGCTGAACTGGTGGATCGCATCATTGCCAAGGTGGGCTCTGATATCGTTCTGCAAAGTGATCTGGAGCGCCAGATTCTGCAAATGCGCAGTGCTGGTGTGGATATTTCCAAAATAGAACCCGTGCAGGTCTTGCAGCAAATGCTGGAAGAAAAGATTATGCTGCAAAAGGCTCAGGAACTCGATCTGCAGGTGGATGCCACCCGGATCAGAACCTATGCCCAGAACTACCTGACCCAAACCAAATCCCGCTATCCTTCCACGGAAGCCTTCAACGCCGATCTGGTGCGCATGAAGGTTACAGAAGAGGAACTGCTGGAATACTATATCGAGCAGATTACCAACAACGCTCTCACCGAGATGCTTCTGGAACGCTATATCTCTTCCAAGATCAGTATTGAGGAAAACGAGCTGCGCAGCTTCTACGCCGAAACCCGGGATACTCTGGCCGTGAAACCCATCACCTGGAAGATCGGTATGATCATGAGGGAGATCGGAGCCAGTGAGGAATCCGGCAATGCCCAGCTTCAGGCCATTCGTGCCCTTAAAGCCCGCCTGGATGCCGGGGAGGACTTTGCCGCTTTGGCTTCTGCCGAGAGCGATTGCCCCAGTAAGGCCCGGGGTGGAGACCTTGGTTTCTTTGGCCGCGGGATGATGGTGGCTCCCTTTGAGGAAGCAGCCTTCAACCTCGGAGTGGGGGAGATCAGCGACATCGTGCAGACCCAGTTTGGCTATCATATCATCAAAGTAACTGAGACTCGTGGAAACGAAATACGAGCCAGTCACATACTTAAAATGCTCAGTCCCACCGATGCCGACAGCAGTGCTGCCCGTAACCTGATGGAAAGTATCCGGGCTCAGTTTATCTCCGGCAGCAAGAGCTTTGCCGAGCTGGCTGCGGAATACTCTCAGGATACAGAGACCGCCTCCTCCGGCGGAGTAATCGGTGAATTCTCTGCCGAAGAGCTTCCCGAGCTCTTCTCTGTTGCTCTATTACGCACTCCTGTGGGTCAAATGACGGAAGTACTGGAACATGAAGGCATGCTCTATCTGATGAGCCGGGTGGAAGAACTGCCGCAAAGGCTCTTTGACTTTGAAGAAGTGCGCCAGCAGATTTATGACTACCTCTTCAGCCAGAAGCAGGCGGAAGCCTATAACACCTGGATGCAGGAACTGATGCAAGAAAACTTTGTGCAGATCATACCCTGATCTGATGCTTAAGGATAGTTTTTGAAGAACGACAAGCTAAAGCCACAGAACCTGATCGCCAGCTTCCTGGGCCTGGGATATCTTCCCAAGGCTCCCGGCACCTGGGGCAGCATTGGTGCGTTGGGGCTTTATTATCTCTTGCCGGCCTCCTGGTTTGAGCTCTGGAACCTGAAGTATTACCTTCCCGGCCTGCTGCTTTTCAGTCTCTTTGCGGTCTGGATTTCCGGCAAAGCTGAAAAGACGCTGGGGCACGACGCTCCCTCCATCGTGATAGATGAAGTCTGCGGTTTCTTCACTGCTGCCGCTTTCCTGCCCAAGACCATCCTGGTGGGCATTTACGCCTTTGTGCTCTTTCGGGTCTTCGATATTGCCAAGCCCTTCCCGGTCAATATCTCCCAGAAGCTTCCCCGGGGCTGGGGAATCGTGCTGGACGACATTCTGGCCGGTATCTATGCCCTTATACTTTTACAGATAATCAACGCCATCTACCCTAAGTTTTTTGGAATATAACAAGGAGAACAAATGAACTATATATTATTGCAAGCCACTGCCGACAGCACCGCCACAGCCGTGGGCGGAATGAACCCGATGGTATCTCAACTGCTTTTCTTTGCGGCCCTCTTTGCCATCATGTACTTCCTCATGATCCGTCCCCAGCAAAAGCGCCAGAAAGAAACCCAGCGCATGCTGGACAGTCTGCAGGTGAACGATAAAGTCCTCACCAGCAGCGGCATCTACGGCAGAGTTACCTCCCTCAAGCCCGATAAGAATATCGTGGTGGTGGAGATTGACGATACCAACAAAGTGAGAGTGGAGTTCCAACGCTCCGCCATCGTTTCCATCCTGAATCTTGAGACCAAGGTGGAATCCAAGTAAAGCCCATGAAAGACACTCCTAAACTGCTGGACGTGCACATCTACGGTGATGAGGTTCTGCGAAAAACCGCCGAACCGGTCACCAGCTTCGATGAAGAGTTGAAGGACTATTGTGCCGATCTGGCTTTCACCATGTATGAACGCGACGGCGTGGGCCTGGCTTCTCCTCAAGTGGGAGTTTCCCGCCGGATCTTCGTGTTTGATCCACATTACAGCCG
>JAKPXC010000071.1 GCA_029567705.1 Candidatus Cloacimonadota bacterium | reverse complement strand
AGACTGGGCTAAACTGCAAAACTTTGTCTACTACCGTATCAGTCAGGTCATGCAAATCTGCCTCCGTAGCACCAGACATTATGATACCTCACCATATAGAGCCGATTTGATTGAGCCATGGCAGATGAAAATCAGGCTGGTGTAAAAAATGGGGGAATGCCAAATAGCACCTTTCAGCTTGACAAAACCTGCACTGTCCGAACCGTAGTGAACTTATCAAATTGTTACCAAATCGTAGAAATTTATAAACAGGGAGTCCACCATGCAGACTGGCAAGTTTTCTTATCCCACCACCCCCAAAGGGGAGACAGTCGAGGAGCTTTTTGGGCACACCATCCAGGATCCCTATCGCTGGCTCGAGGATGACAACAGCCCCCAAACCTTAGATTGGCTCAAAGCCCAGCAAGCGTTCACAGTGTCCGTGCTGGATCGCTATCCAAATCGCAAAGCCATGCTATCGCACCTCAAAGAGCTGGTGGATTATCCCCGTCAGAGCGTCCCCATCAAGCGCGGGGACTGGTATTACTATGCCAAAAACGACGGTTTGCAAAACCAGTGGGTGAGCTGGCGCAAGCGTAAAGACGGCGCGGAAGAGATCTTCTTTGATCCCAACACTCTTTCTGAGGACGGCACCACTCAGGCCTCCATCACCGGCATCTCAAAGGACTGCCGCTATTGCACATTCAGAATATCGCAAGCCGGAGCCGACGAAGCAGAATTCTGGATCATGGAGGTGGAATCCAAGACCTTTCTGGCCGATAAACTCACCAATATCCGCCATTCCGGAGCTGCCTGGTATCGGGATGGATTTTTCTACAGCCGCTATGATGACGACCATGCCCATCAGAAGCAGGTTAAGGACCAGAAGATCTATTATCACCGCCTGGGTGAGCCCCAGGAGCAGGACCGGCTGATCTATGCCGATCCCGCCAATCCCTTCCGTTACACACATATAAGCGTTTCGGATGACCAGAATACCCTCTTCCTCTACATCAGCCAAGGCACCCACGGCATCCAGATTATGTTCAGACCAGCGAATGATCATCAAGCCCCTTGGTCCATCCTTCTGGAGGGTTTTGAATATAACGCCTATCACATTGACAGCTATGACGATGGCTGGGTGTATCTCATCACCAACAAAGATGCCAAAAACTTCCGCCTGGTGAAGGTGAATCTGAAAGCTCCCGCAGAGGAGCATTGGCTGGAGGTCATCCCACAACGGGATTACCTTTTGGACAGCGCTCACCTGGTGGGAGGAAAGCTGATCGCGATCTTCACCAAAGACGTTCAATCCCACATCGAGGTCATGGATCCCGACGGTAACTTTTTGTATTCCATCGAGATGCCATATCAGGGCACGGCCGACATCTCCTATTTCCGCAAAGAAGATGAGGAAGCCTATTTCTATTTCAACAGCTATGTGCGGCCAGATGAAAGCTATCACTATGATATCAAATCAAATAAGCTCAGTTTCCATCATTGTGACCCGGTCAAGTGCGATCTCAGCGACGTCGTCTCCAACCAGGTGTTTTATCCCTCCAGGGACGGCAGCCTCATTCCCATGACCCTCATCCACAAACAAGGCGTGACCAAAGATGGCAATAATCCTGTCTATCTCTATGGTTATGGTGGCTTTAACATTTCGCTGATGCCATCCTTCAGCATCATCAGAACAGTCTTGATCGAGAAAGGCTTCATCCTGGCCATCGCTAATCTCCGAGGTGGAGGCGAATATGGAGAACACTGGCACGAAGCCGGAATGCTATTCAACAAGCAAAACGTCTTCGACGACTTCATCGCCGCGGCAGAGTATCTGATCTCCGAGGGCTACAGCCAGCCTGAACGGATTGCCATCAACGGCGGCTCTAATGGAGGCCTCCTGGTGGGAGCTTGCCTGGCTCAACGACCGGAACTTTTCAAAGTGGCCGTTCCGATGATGGGTGTGCTGGATATGCTTAGATACCATAAGTTTACCTGCGGGTGGGGCTGGATCCCTGAATATGGCGATCCGGATCAGGAATCGCATTTCCGCAACCTGCTGGCCTATTCCCCACTCCACAACATCCAAGCTGGACAAAAGTATCCCGCGATCATGATCACCACAGCCGATCATGACGATCGCGTGGTGCCAGGTCACAGCTTCAAATATGCCGCCACCCTGCAGGAAAAGGTCTCAAACGAAGAGCCCGTCCTGCTCTACACCCAGTTCCAATCCTCCCATCACCCCAGCAATATCACCAAAAGCCTGGAGCTATGGGCCGATGTCTTCAGCTTCATGTGCCTGTATCTGGAAGTGGATTAAACGGCCTCTTTAGCACTGCCGGTTCTCCGGTTTAGGAACTGCCTCACAGACTGAGCGCGTTCCCGGAGCTCGTTGAGAACTCGCTCCACCCCCTATTCCTGCTTGATAGCTACCGTTGAGATGCCGTGCAGCCTCCCCCGTTTTTCGCCGGAGGCGGCCGGCAAGAAATGAGGAATGGATAGTTGGGGCATGATTTCAGTTGAAAAAAAGCCTGAAGATGATTTGCAGTTACATAAATCAGGTTATCAGATCGAGGTGGTTTTGTCCGATTACATCACATCAGATTGTTTGACCAAGCATTATGGCAAGGTTTTGGCCGTCGATAGCGTTTCTCTGAAGGTTCGCAAGGGTGAGATTTATGGCTTTTTGGGGCTTAACGGAGCGGGTAAGACCACCACTATCAGAATGCTGCTTGGGATGATAAGACCCACTTCCGGAAAAGCTTACATCTGCGGCCAAGAGGTAAATGCCGGTAACTACCGTTTGTGGACCGGGATTGGCTATCTGGTGGAAATGCCGTTCTCCTACCCGAATCTTACCGTGAAAGAGAATCTGGAGATCATCCGCAGTTTACGTAATCTACCTGATAAAAAGTGCGTGGATAGGACCATGGATGCTTTGAGGCTGACACAATACAGCGACTGCAAAGCCTGCAATCTATCTCTGGGCAATTCCCAACGACTTCCCTGGGTTTATGCTTATTTCCCGGCCTGAGGCCGACTTGAACTCCAAAAGCTGTTTTCCCTGCTATCACTCCTGGGTCCCTAATTCGATTACGAGGCACATCTGCCGCACTTCCGCCGCGGTTGCGGCAGAGTCCCGGCGTCAGTGCGGCTGCATCCTTTCAAGGAGAAATGATGAAGTGGTGTCCACGCTGCCAAGCCTTCGTTGTACATAATAAACCGATAATTCTACAATGAACTCAATTCGCAGTTATTCTCATTGACACCAGTTAACTATCTCCAGAAGCGTAGTTCACTACTCAAACTGGAGTTATTATGTTAAGATATGTGTTTCTGACCCTTGTAATTATGATTTTCATGCCGCTGGCAGCCGAACTGGTTGTTTCTGAAGCCTGGAGCTATACAGACGGCCCCAATGCAACAGAAAGCGTTATGAATAGCGCTGTGGTGTTGCCAAATGGCGACATCCTGAGCGTGGGCTATCGCAGCGGTGTTTACAACGATGCTCCCGTGGAGTATCCTCTGGTGATCCGCCACGATGCAAGCGGCAATATCGTGAATGGCAATCTCTATATGCTTAGTGAGATCCTAAGCGCCAAAACCCGGGCCATCCAAGCCAAGCTGCTGAACAATGGCGAAGTCTTCATCGGCTGCACCTCCACAGGCAATGGCTACGGAGCTTTTGTATTTACCATCAACCCGAATACCTTTCAGGTAACATCGCATTACAACCTTTATTACACGCCCGTTGACTACTGCGTCAATACCGCCACCGGTTCATTCCACGTCTTCAGAAACGTGGGCTCCGGCAACAACAGATACATAGAGATTGTGCAATATGATGCCGCCGGTATTCTGATCAGCAGCCCGATAACAATCTCCAGCGCGGGAATGGCCAACAGCATCAGCTCTTTGGAACCCTGCCCGGATGGCGGCTATCTCTTGGCCGGATCACGTGGCTCAGACGGACTGCTGATCCGCTTTAACTCTTACATGCAGATCACTTGGGAACAGCTTTACACCGGAGACGGCGTGGGCACCCAGGTCTTGAATCACGCCATCCAAAGCTCTCTGGGAGAAATCTTTGCCGCCGGCAAGGATGACGGTGAGGGCTACACTCTTCTCGCCAATTACAGCGGCACCCTGCTTTGGCAATACACTTCAGGCAGTGCGGAATACGTCTCTGTCTGCGAGACGGAGGGAGGCAATTTTGCCGCTGCCGGCGCTTATGGAGTTCCCTTCAACCCCAGGCCCTCTCTGCTGCTCTATTCTCCCGCCGGAGAATATCTCTATTCAAATAGCACCTTTGATTATTACGGCTGGTACAATGGGGTATGCCCTGCCGGAGATGAAGGTTTTGTGACTACCGGCTGGAGAAATACCGATGGCGGAACGTATATGTCGGACGTAAACATAATCTATTTTGAGGGCTTTATAGATAATCCCATCGAGGTCACTCAGATTCTGCCTTTTGAACCCAATCCTACGAACGACACTGTAAGTCTGATGGCCACTGAATCCCAGGCCTTTTCCATCACAGCCTCTGATCCCGATGGACATACTTTGAATTATGCCTGGAGGCTGAATGGCGAGATCGTCTCTGAAACCAACAGCTACACATTCCAGAGTGAGCTCAGCCAAGCCGGAGAGAGCTTTAACCTATTTCTGAGCGTGGATGATAACTCCCGCAGCTCCAGGAACTTTATGTGGACGATAGAAGTAACGGAATACATCTATCCTCCCTATGCGCCGTATCCGAACCTGCCCTGGGATAATTACACCGGCTACGCTATCGATATGAGTCCCAGTCTTAGCTGGAACTACTCGTCTGATGAGAATCATTCTCAGGATAGGTCTGTGCTTTATCTCGGAACCAGGCTGCAGGATGTCAACAATATGGACTTTAGCTGCAAAGTGCAGGATGATGGCACTCTGCACGATAGCTACAGCTTCCAGATGATGCCAAATCAGACTTATTACTGGAGAGTGGTGGTTTATAATGGCAGTCAGTATACGATCGGCGATGTCTGGACCTTCACCACGGAAGAGATCATCAGCAGCTTCCCATATTCTCAGGATTTCGAGGGTGGTTTCTTGCCTCCCACCGGCTGGTTGAACTATGTTAGCTCAAGCTTGAGCTCTACTCCCAATCCCGGTATGGGCGGAGGTTGGAGCAATGCCTGGGATAGCTGGTATGTGCACGCTGGCAGCGGCGCTGTCTGGTGCACACCCTACCAAATGCCGCAATACTATTGGCTGGTAACTCCCTTCTTCAATCTCAGTGCGTCTTCTGAGCTTCATTTCTGGATGAACTATCTATGCACTGCAGAAAATCCCACTGAGCTGCATGTGATGATCAAGACAGCCCTCGGCTGGCAGCTTCTGCACAGTTTTGACAGCGCTGCCGAGACCAATCTGTACGCCTCGGAAATCAGCCTCTCTCTGGGTGAATACTACGGCCAAAATGCACGTCTGGCCTTTGTTTACAACTGTAACTCCAACGCCAATCCCGTGGCTATCGATGACTTCCGGATCACCAACGGCACCTCCATTCCCATTCCTCAGAACCTGTTGATCAGCCAAACCGAAAGCGGAATAGAACTAAGCTGGGACAGCGCTTCTGCGGAAGAGCTCTTCCAGGTCTTTGAATCAAGCTCACCCACTGGTCCATGGATCCAAGTATCCGGCTCTGAAGGCTTTAGCTGGGTGGGAAACCGCTGTCACTGGAGCACGGAAACCAACGATCGAGCCTTCTATATGGTGAAGCGGATCGGTTCTTCCGCTAAAGCCGATTGATCCGTAACCGGAACTAATACAGATTACCTGCAAGGATAGGAAAACCCCGAGAGTGGGGTAGTTTTGGCCAATTTATAGCAATAACAACCCATGGACACTGGGTGCATATCTGGTTGCCAGTGTCCATGGGCTTTGTACTACTATTCAACGCTCTCCTATTATTCTCTTGCACAACAATCCCCACTTCTTGTATCGGCTTAATGAGAATCATTTGCATTTACCCACATCCTTGTTTATAATATCTTGCGAAGGAGCTACTGAATATGATAAGACTTGCACAAGGATGTGTGATATGAGGATACTGATATTTATAATCTTGAGCCAGCTTTGGATGGCTTCAATCACAGCAGTTACGGTCTTTACCGAGACCTTTGATACAAACACTCCTCCCTCCGGATGGCATATCGCAGGATCAGTTGGCACCGGGCACACAGATCCCGGAACTCCCAAGACCAATGCCGATTTCTTTAAGACAGAGAACGGCTATAATTACCTGCGCCTCACGGAGAACGCCCTCTGGAACAGAGCCTGGGCATATTATACGGCACAGCCTTTCCGGATGATGGGTACCTGGTCTCTGGATATTGAGATACGGGTGGGGAAGACGCATGACGGGACAGACACTAATATCGGAGCCGATGGGATCACCTTTGTCTTTGCCGATGCGGCCACGGTGCAAACAGGCGGCGTCTTTGATCCTGCCAAGGTAGAAGGCGGTTACGGCCAGTTCCAGGGTGCTCCACGAGGCGGAAAGCCTTCTGTGCCTGTCAACAACGCCTTGGGATACCATCCCGGCTTCCGTGGTTATGCCTTTGAATTTGATCATTACGACAACGGCGAACCCTCCACGGAGTATGTACACTGGGTGGAGCTGGATAATTGGGATCACTCCGGCCTGGGAATCTCTCTGGCAAGCGACACGGAGTTTTACTACAACGAAGGTTGGGTAAGAGCCCGTCTGGAAGCCTCCGGCGGCATTCTCACCTTACGTTATCACTGGAATGGCACAGCTTTTGAAAACTCCCATGTGATGAATACGAACAGCCCTCTCAATCCGGAGGCCTCTCCCCTTTACGATTATTGGGCTTATCTTGGGATAGCTTCCGCCACCGGAGGTCAGACCGCCTTTCACGAGATACGCTACATCAAGCTGGAAGCCACTGCCGCCACTCTCCCGGTGAGTATGTCATCCTTCAACGGTGAACCTGTGCTGGGAAACCAAATCAGGCTGCAATGGATTACACAGACAGAGACAAATGTTTTGGGCTACAAGATCATGCGTTCCAGAACCCCGGAGCTCTCTTCGGCGCAAGAGCTGGAAACCTTTATCCAAGCCACAAACAGCTCTCAGACTCAAGTCTACAGCTTTGTGGATAGCGATGCACTGGAACCCGGGATATACTACTATTGGCTGCAGAATCTTGATCTTGATGGTCAGAACGGCATCTACGGCCCGGTGCGCGTGGAGCTGCTGGGAAGCAATCCGAATCCCACCCCTCCCGTAACGCTAAGCACAGGAATCAATAGAATCTATCCCAATCCCTTCAACCCGGATACCACCATCAGTTACGAGCTGGAAAGCCCTCAATACACCGAGCTGAGGATTTTTAACACGCGCGGACAACTGGTGCGCAATCTCTATTCAGGAAACCAGAATCGGGGTACCCACAAAGTATTCTGGGATGGACGGGATGATCAAGGCAGAGCCAGCGCCAGCGGCAGCTATATCATAGTGTTGAAAGCTGGAGCACAGACTTTCACAGGAAGAATGACGCTATCCAAATAGTAATCGCTGGGTGAAGCATTCCGGTTTTCCGGGGAATTGGTTCCGGGAAGCTTTGAAAAAGAATGGAAATACGGGCACGATCGCAAGAACGTGCCCGTATTATCATCTGAAAGATGCCGAAGAACTCATGTATTACATGTTCTTAAGACATCATATAGTCTTCTGATACTACTTCATCAACACCACTTTACGGGCAGCACTGTAATTACCGCTGGACATACGATAGAAATAGACTCCGGAGGAAACTTCCCTGCCATTCTGATCCCTGCCATCCCACATGAAGCTGAAGGATCCTCCTTGGGGATGAGAGGCTTGGAAGCTGCGAACCAGTTGTCCTTTTGAATTGAACACCTCCATCTGCACTTCGGCAGCGTCTTCCAATTGGTAACGCAAGAAAGTCTGCGGATTAAAGGGATTGGGAAAGGCGTTCAGCAGAGCAGTCATTCTGGGAAGCTCAGGAGGAGTAACTTCGGGATTGTCTGTCTCAATCAGCATTGGAATGGGGCCATACAAGCTACAGACGCCATCCAGGTTCAGGCTTTCCAACCAGTAGTAATAGGTTCCCAAAGACAGGTCTTCTTCATCGGTGAAATAGTAGTGCTGGGCTGTGGAACTGTTCTGAGCAGGGATAAGCTGGCTGATCAATTGTGCTGAAGCAAAGACCTCATTATCACTGCGATACAACCTGTAACCGCTAAGATTGGATTCTGATTGAGCTGTCCAAGTGAGCATCACCAGTTCATCACCAGTCAGGATTGCTGCGAAACTGCTGAGTTCCACCGGCAAAGTGGAGGATTCTGAATTCGGAAAGACAACGATCAAATCCCCATCTGCCTTGGCATCCATGACAGTAAAATATACATAGTTGGCAGACCAGTCTTTTTCAGTCGGCACGGTTTGCCATGTCAGAGAAGGCTCAATCCTGTAGGCTATATTCTGCGGTGCAAAGCTTAGATCTGGATTGATCACGACCTGCCTGCCACTCATGGCAACACCACTGATGATGAAATACAAACCATCATCGTCAAAGGGCGCTCCCGGCAGTTCCATACCTGCAGAGATTACGGGATCAACGTTTCCGCTTATACCGTGCAAGGCCACTTCGGGGTTGATTCCATCCACTCCCGGCAAAACTCCGCTTTCGTATGTATCGGTAGTCGTGAAGCTCCAGACATCCCCCATCGAACTATCTTCTCCGATATAGGGAACCACTCTCCAGAAGTATTCTTGATTGTACAAGAGCGGGGTACTTGGCTGAAAGCTTGTAAGTAAACCGTCATAAACCAAATCGGTAGGCGGATTATCTGTTCCCAGATAGAGCCTGTAACCATCCGGGGTTACACCGGGTAGCTCCCAACTGATCTCCGGATTAAGGGGCCTGCCCTCAACGCCGTTGGCAGGGCTCTGATTCGACACTCCCAAGCCGGTGGTAAAGGTGACTTGCTCGCCGTAGGCTGTTCCGGCAGAGTTTGTGGCATAAGACCGTACGAAGTATTGGGTTTCTGCACTCAAACCGGTAAGGCTGGAACTGAAGCTCTTCAGGCTGGCAATAGAGCCCAGATTGCTTTTGCTATCGGTAATTGTCGGCATTCCGGTGGTATTCCAGCAATGCCCGTGCTGAATGGGATTATCGATGCCTAGCACTTCCATAAAGCCATGGGCAGTAGCGCTTACAAAGCTGATATTTGTTGCGGAGTCGGTTCTCAGCTCCGGCACGTCGAAACTGTTATTGATCCCTACGTAGTTGTTATCAAAGACAGTACCATAATGTCCTGCCCAAGTTCTTGTATCCCTGCCACCTACCTTGAAATAGATGTAGCGGACACCGGCATTATTCACAGTAAAACGGTATTCATAGTCTCTGATTGTTCTTTTCGGGATATCCATATCGTTGGGCAGAGTGACGTAAGATGATTCTGTGCCTATGTTTGATTGAGCAACAACTCCATGAGAGGCATTACGGGCCTCAACCGTGATGTAATATCTGCCTCCCCAATGAGTGCTAACCCAAGTGTGATAATAAATTGTGAAAGGAACTGCATCCAATTCCTCCGCTGTAAAGCCTGCTGCCAGAAGATCAATTTCCTGGGAGTAGGTACACCAACCGTAAGACGATGTGACACCTCGTTCAATGTAATCAGGATTTGACGGAAGAGGCGTTGGTATTGACCACAAATACCAGCCATTACCGCCATTCGTATAGGTCCATGAATCCCAACCAGATTGAAAACCGGGATTGGCAAGCAGGTTTGTATTGACAGGACCGGCATACAAAAACATGCTACTAAGGATGAATAGTGCTACACAAAGTGCAACGATCGTGAGTCTTCTTTCCATTTCTTCTCCTTGTTTCATATATAATCAGGAACTTTTCGTATGGTCTGATCTAATTCTCACTGTGAACGTTAGCTTTGCATAACGTAAATACTAACAAGTATAATTCTTGTCAAAGAAAAAAAAAGCTCAGTGCCAAGGAATTTGTGAGACGTTTAACATTTGTCCATAGCCCATGGAAGCAGGCATAAAGAGGTATTTCTACCCAATAATCCCCAGTTTCTAATTGCAGTCATTCCTGCGAAGGAGGCTGTGTGAAAGCTCTTTGGAGAGTCCCGGGACGACATTTCAGATAGCAACGCAGGACTCTATGAGGATGTAATGAGTCTCGGGACGACATTTTAGATATTAATACATTCTTGATTATACATATAAGGTTATCTGAAATGTCGTCCCTCTGGGACTCTGGATCGTTATGATGGATCGTTGTCCTAGCTAAAATGCCGTCCCCAGCGGGACTCTTCTTTTGAATTCCAGAGTTTTCACACAGTCTCCTTAAAACGCAGAAACGGCGCTTATCAAAGCGCCGTTTCACAACTCTATTAATTTCTAACTATTAACTTTTTAACTTCTAACTTACTTGGACAATATCAACCGGCGGTTGAAGGTGCCTGAGGAGGTTTTCATCACCAGGAGATAGGTTCCGCTGGAGCAGGTGCTTCCCATGTCATCACGGCCATTCCAGAGAATGGAGTGAGCACCGCGGGTCTGATTTCCCAGGAAGAGATTGCGAACCAGTTGTCCCCGCAGGTTATAGATCTTCAGATCGGCGATTTGGTTGCGATCAAGCTCGTAACTGATGGTGATATCCGGGTTGAAAGGATTGGGATAGGCTCGAACAATACCGGTCTGGAACTGGGAAGGCGGGGTTTGGTTGTGGTTTGTGGTATTCAACACCACCGGAACGGGGCCATGATAGTCACTGGTGCCGTCCATATCGAGGTTCTGCAGCCAGTAGTAATAGGTGCCGTCCTGCACTAGTTCCGTATCCGAGAAGAAGTAGGATTGGGTTTGAGAGCTGTTTGTAGCAGGAATAAAGGTATCCAAAGAAATGGCTGTCTCCAGATCAGGCTCGGTAGCGCGGTAGAGCTTGTAGCCAAGAACGTTTGTCTCGGTCTGAGTGATCCACTGAAGGTTGATCTGATCTGTGCTCGCCACATAGGCATTGAACGAATCCAGAGTGACGGGAAGGGTGGGATCGAGGTCTTCCAGTTTCAGAAAACTGATATCATGCAAGGCACGGAATCCACCAGTTGAGGCTGTAACCCCCAGGTAGGCATCAAAGTCGTAGGAACGATTGGGATCACTGATATCAAAGGATTGAGACTGGGTATAGTTACTGCCATTCCAACCATAGCGGCAGACGATCTCTCCGTTATTTCCCTCAAGCTGCACTCTGATAAAACCGTTGTTATAATAAAAGGTCTGATCTGACAAGGTGGATACACTTATCCCCGTATCCGACCAATTGTCCAGTTTCATCCATCTCAGCATTTCAGATCTGGGATCAGTATTATGAGCAGTTCCATATATACTTTCGTAATGATCGAAGGCAAAAGCAAAGCCCTTCAGGCCGGCGTTGTAGCCTTGAGTGCCTTCATTTGGCCAACCTTCATTGGTTCCCCGGGCTGCACCCAGAAAGGTGCCATAGCCGCCCACAACTTTGGTGGGATCGAATACACCGGCAGTCTCGACAGTGCTGGCATCAACAAAAGATATAGTTAAACCATCTCCACCATCATTCTCTGCAGGAATTTGTGAAGCTCCGGCTTTACCGATACGTATAATCATATCCATACGCCAGTGCTCGTTAAATCTAAAAGTGTTGGCAGTATAATATGCCCAGGCACGATGGTAGTTTTGGTTTTCCGTCAGCCTGAGGTAACCCAGAGGATCACCTGTACCACTATCATAGAAAAAGTCATTCAAAGTCTTGGGAGTACCAGCGTCAATCAGATTCAACGCAGCGTTTTCACTCCCGGCAATATACCAGTCTTCGGGAATTACAGAGTTACTAAAACTCTCGGTAAAAAGTGTCACGGCCTGCAGTGATCCCACTAGTAACAGAATCATAAATATCAGCTTAAGTGACCTCATAACACACTTCCTTATATTGTTTTGAAATTTCGCTAGTTATCTGCATGGCAGATTTCCATCCTTCCATATTTATGCAATCGAAATCATCGGGTATGTTTTCACTATTGCAAAGCCTCAGACGGGATGAAAGTGGCATAGTGATGTATCTGATAAGGATTTGAGGGTTATGGATATTTTTCCACAGCTCCAAAAATACTTTCCTTTATGCTACATAAGTTCTTCAATATTAGCCCGCTGGCAATTCTGCTATCTTATCTAATCCGGAAAGAGTGCACAATGAACCGGATTCACTGGGATAATGTTCTGAGACTTGATCTTATCTAGTTCTCATTGTAACAATTTATAGTATGAGTTGCTTCTGATCTGTCATGTATCTTCACAAAGTGATCTGCGGAAAATACTGCCTTGCATTGCCACATGTGCTACGGTCTCAAGTTGTGTGCGTCCATATCGTCCATTCTGTCCATTTCGTCCATCTTCTATCCCCAATGCATCGCCGAGTCTTCACCGACTCTTGCAGGACTCTTCCCGAACACTTTGCTCGGGAAGAGTCGGCCAACACACGGCGAAGAGTCCGGGACGAGTCGGGGAGTGACGAGTGACAAGTGACGAGTAACAAGAGCTTCGCTGCTTCGCACCTCTCGCTCTTGTACTCTGTGCGAAATGGGCTTTTAAAGATGGATGAAATGGACGATATGGACGATATGTACGATATGGACATAAACCCAAACTCTAGCACTAGACTCTCTTTTACTTTTTTACTCTGTTTTAGTATAAAAGGAAGCCTGTTTCTGCCAATTCGGAGATTGGCAGCCCAGTTATGGGTGCGGCAGCAGCGCAGCATTAACTATTAACCATTAACCATTAACCCCCAAGCTCTTACCCGCTTACTCACATTTTATGCACTTACTCACATAGCCTTGTAACACCAAATAAAAAAAGCAGTTTACCGTTTTGTATACCACGCTAAGTCCCTAAAACACTTGATTTTCCTGTCTTGACAAAAAGTCCCCCCTG
>JAKPXC010000066.1 GCA_029567705.1 Candidatus Cloacimonadota bacterium | reverse complement strand
ACGGAAGAGACTCTGCAGGTGCTGGAGCACTTGCAGGCGAGTCTGAGTATCCCGGTGCTCCCTTGGGACGAGCGTTACAGTAGTGACGAGGCTCACAAGGAGCTGAAAAAGATGGGACGGAGCTGGCAACAGGCGCGCCTGGAGGTGGATGCCATGGCTGCTGCAATGATTTTAAAGAGCTATTTGGCCAGTCTGTAGAGGTATTTCCACAAAAATTGGCGAAGAATCCATAAAGGTATGCCCGGCCTGCCGAGTAAGACCAATAGCCACAGAAATAAAGGAAAAACAAAATGAAAGAGTTTCATGAAGAACGAGTGATGCTATATGAAGAGCCGGGAGGAAGCAGGAAGAGGCTTGGGCTGATTCTGGTGCCGACGTTGCTGGTTCTGTTGTTTCTGGGCTATCTGGCCTGGCAAATCCTGGTTCCGGTGAGTTCGGACGAGATTATCCTCAGAGTCTCCAAAGGCGATAATGCCCGCAGTATTGCCAAAGCTCTCTCCGAAGCAGGCATCATCCGCGACAGCCGCTTTTTCCGGCTGGTGGCACGGCTTAGAGGCGTAGACCGCCAGCTCAAGGCAGGAAGCTATAACTTTGGAGGAGAGGCAAATCTGCTGAAGACTGTGAACCGGCTCATGGAAGGCAGCAGCATCTCTGTGAACGTGACCCTTCCCGAGGGACTATCCCTTTACAAGACGCTGCTAAAGATAGAGCATAGCGGGATCATGCCTTATGACAGCCTGTACAGAGCTGCCACCAATCCGGAGCTGATCCGCCGGCTGACGGGAAGTGATCTTCCCAGTCTGGAAGGCTTCCTCTACCCGGAAACTTACAGGTTTGAGCTGGGTATGACGGCCGAGGAGATTCTGGAGATTCAAGTGGCGGAATTTTATAAACGCATGCAGCAAGGAGGGATTGACGCTAAAGCAGATAGCAGTTTCTACAGCAAGCTCATCCTGGCCTCCATCGTGGAAGCAGAGACGATCTATGAAGATGAGCGTCCCACCGTGGCAGGAGTTTACCTGAACCGTCTGAAGAAGAATATGAGGCTGGAATCCTGCCCCACAGTGGATTACTTTCTGGAGAAGCAGGGAATCCGCCGTGAGATTCTCCTGATCCGTGATATCAATACCCCTTCCCCTTACAACACTTATCTGAACGCAGGATTGCCTCCCACTCCCATCTGCAATCCCTCGCTCAGTTCGATCCAGGCTGTCTATCAGCCCGAGCAGCATAACTATCTTTTCTTCCAGGCAGATCGCCAGGGAAGAAACGTCTTTTCCGTGAGCTTTTCAGAACACCGCCGGAAGATGGCACAATTGCCCCGGCGCTTTGAATGATGTGAGTGAAGAGTGTCTTTATCTCTTTTTTTCACGTTGACAAAAATATCAGGTTTGGGAATCTATCCCAAGAGATATGGAAAAACAGATAATCAAGAATATTAAAACCCTTGAGGGAGGAACAATGAAGACCATGAAAGTTCTAGTCACAATCCTTAGTATCAGCCTTATTATCTTAGCTTTTGGCTGCGGCAGAAACCGCAATAACGTCCGTCCCAGCGGAGAACCTGTTTATTATCCCGAATGGTGGAACAGCCAGAATGACGAAGCTTATGTCTGCACCTATGGAAATGCCACCAGGGTGAGCGAGACTTTGGCGATGGAAACCGCCAAGAACCAGGCTTTGGCCACTGCTGCGCAGTATGTGGAAGTGGAAGTTCAAGCCATGATGAAGGTTTATGAAGAAGAAGCCGGCGTCATCGATCCTCAGCTCCTGCAGCTTTCTCAGAATGTAATCCGTTCGGTCACCCAAGCTCGCTTCAGCGGTATCGTTTACGGCCGCAGTGAAGTTCGCCAGGTGGTGGAACAGAATACTCCCCGCTACAAAGTGTGGGTGCAGGCCAAGATCCCGAAGACCGAGATCGCTAGAAACACTGCCCGTCTGATTCGTAACGAAGAAGCACTCTACAACCAGTTCAGAGCCTCACAGGCTTTCATGGAGCTGGACGAACTTCTCGACTAGAAAGCACTATCTTCTAAAAAAGCCGCTTCTTAGGAGGCGGCTTTTTGTTTGCTGTTGATTCAGGAAACTTTATCTTGACATTCTCCCGGTCTTGCTTATTGTGGGGCAAATATTTCTCGTATCAGGAGGTAAATATCAATGAGACAGAATACTAGCTCTTTCGCACAGCCGCAAATTCGTGTAGTTTTATTACCCCTGATCGGGCCTGTCTGGCTCTAAAACTCCCAAGCCTTCCTCCCGTTCCACCGGTAATCAAAGCTCTATTGTAGCGTTTCCGCCGGAATTCCCGTTTACCTGAAGGAAACAATTTTGTCCCCAAGTTCAAGATCAAATCAACAGACCCGTTAACCCTTTTATTTATACACGGAGTTAGAAAGAATGTCTGCTCTCAGATTTGTTTTGAGTTTTATGCAAGCCATGAAGCTAAAGTATCTCCTCACGGTGCTTTGTATCATCCTGGCTGCTGTATTTAGTTTTATCACACCCTTGGTGATTCGTTTCACGGTGGATTCCATCATAGGCGGCAAAGCTGCCGAGCTTCCTTTTGGGATAACTATGCCCATAGATTCGGGCTTCTTCAGCAGTCACCTCAGCCAAAGCCTGCTGCTGGCAGCGCTGTCCATTGTCTTTTTCAGTTTGATGGCTCACAGCCTCACCTTCCTGAGAGGAAAGCTGAGTGCAGAGGTATCCGAAGAGTTGGCCCGCAGAATGCGCACCCGGCTTTATGACCACATCCAAAGACTGCCCTATATCTGGCATAGTAAAGTGCAAACCGGGGATATCATTCAGCGCTGCAGTTCGGACGTGGATACGGTTCGCCGTTTCATCGGCCTGCAATTGGTGCAGCTGGGCAGGGGTATCTTTATGGCTCTGTTGATCCTGCCTGTGATGCTCTCTCTGGATTTGCGCATGACCTTGGTCTCCACCATAGTTGTGCCGGTGATCTTCGTCTATGCTTATATCTTCTTCAAACAGGTAAAGAAGAAGTTCCAGGCCGCCGATGAAGCGGAAGGCTATCTTACTACTGTGCTGGAGGAATCCCTGAACGGCATCCGCGTGGTACGTGCTTTTGCCAGAGAGGATTATGAGATCAACCGCTTCGAGAAAGCTGCTGAAGACTATCGTCACAAGTGCCGCAAGCTGATCACCATCCTGGCCTATTACTGGGCTTCATCGGACTTTCTCTGTCTGGCTCAGATGGCCATGGTCTTTATCTTTGGGATCGGCTGGACCATCAAGGGTGAGATCAGCCTGGGAACCCTTTTGGCCTTCAGCACCTATATCAATATGCTGCTCTGGCCTATCCGCGAGATGGGTAGAATCCTCACCGATATGGGAAAAGCTCTGGTCTCCATCGGCAGGCTTCGGGAGATTCTGGAAAGCCCGGTCGAGACCATGGAAGCACCAGTGCGCATCCCGGCGGGACAAAGGCTGCGGGGTGAGCTGGATTTCCGAAATCTCAGCTTCTCCTACGGACCCGAGAACCCCATCCTGCACAATGTTAACCTTAAAGTAGCCGCAGGTGAGACCATCGTGATCCTGGGTGCTACAGGCAGTGGAAAATCCACGCTTACGAACCTGATTCCCCGGCTCTTTGATAACTATGAAGGAGCCCTGCTGGTGGATGGCCTGGATCTGCAGAACTATCACAGGCAGGACCTCCGGAAGCAGATCGGTATCGTTCTGCAGGAGCCCTTCCTCTATTCCCGCAGTCTCTCTGCCAATATCGGTATGGCGCTGGCGGAGCAGGATCAGGCACGTATCGAAGAGGCAGCCAGGGAAGCAGCTCTGCATAACTGCGTGGTGGATTTTGAGCAAGGGTATGAGACAGTGATCGGTGAACGTGGCATCACCCTCTCCGGAGGACAGCGTCAGCGTACTGCTATCGCAAGAGCCTTGGTGACAGATCCCGCCATCCTGATATTGGACGACGCTCTCAGTGCCGTGGATTCAGAAACCGAGCAGGAGATTCAGAGAGCTCTGCTGCATAGGAAAGGCCGTGCCACCACCATTATCATTACCCACCGGCTCACAGGGGTTTCCCTGGCAGACCGTATCGTGGTGCTGGAGCATGGCAGAATTGTGCAATCCGGTACTCACAGGGAGCTGATTGATCAGCCCGGTGTTTACCAGCGCATTTGGAACATCCAGCATATGCTGGAACAAGAAGCGGGTTAATATTATGGATATACATAAAGAACAAGAATTTACCAGTAAGTTTGATTATAGGCTTTGGCTATCTCTGCTCAAGCAGGCGATGCCTCAGCGCAAGCTGATCACGGTGCTGGGACTGGTGATGATCCTGAATGCTATGATAGACGTGGTTTTGCCACTTCTTACCCGCTACGGGATAGACCACATGATCATCCCCAAAGACACCAGCAATATCGTGGCTTTCGGCGCGGTTTACCTGGGGGTTATAGCTGTGCAGTTCATTCTGGTCTTCCTTCTGATAGACATTGCAGGAAGAGTGGAGACAGGCATGAATTATGACCTGCGCAACACCTGTTACCGCAAGCTGCAAAGTATGAGCTTCAGCTACTATGACCGCACACCCACCGGCTGGATCGTGGCCCGGATGAATTCGGATATCTCCCGTCTGGGTGATATCGTGGCCTGGGGAATTGTCGATCTGGTTTGGGGTGTGGCCATGATTATCTTTGTGCTGGGAGTGATCTTCGTGCTCTCCTGGCAATTGGCTCTGATCCTGGTTGCTCTGTTGCCCTTGATTGCTTTTATCAGCATCAGGTTTCAGATCAGCCTCTTCCGCTCCTATCGGGAAGTGCGAAGGCTGAACTCAATGATCACCAGCAGTTTCGGAGAAGGCATCCACGGTGCCAAGACTACCAAGACTCTGGTGCGGGAAGAAGCCAACCTGGCAGAGTTTGTGGAACTGAATGGCAAGATGTACCGCAGTTCTGTGAAGGCAGCCGTGGCTTCCGCTCTCTTTATGCCGCTAATTATGCTGGTTTCCTCGCTTGGAACCGCTGCCGTGATCTGGCGTGGCGGTGGCTTGGTGAGTGCCGGGCTGATCGGCTTTGGTACCCTGGTGGCCTTCACACACTATGTGATGCACGTCTTCGAGCCCATCTCCAACGTGGCGAGGCTCTTTGCCGAAATGCAGAATGCCCAGGCTGCAGCCGAACGGGTCTTTTCCCTGCTGGAACTGAAGCCGGAGATCATAAGCACAGTTCCTTATACACCCGAGTGGGACTCTCTGCCCATGCGAGGAGAAATTGAGCTGCGCAGCATTGGTTTTGCCTATAAAGAAGGTAAACCTGTCTTCAAGGACTTCAGCCTTAAGATCGCACCCGGTGAATCAATCGCCCTCGTGGGGGAGACTGGCACCGGCAAGACTACTCTGGTGAATCTGATCTGCCGGTTCTACGAGCCTCAAAGTGGAGCCATCCTGATCGATGGCAAGGATTACAAGGATATCCCTCTGCCTTGGATACACAAGCAACTGGGCTATGTGCAACAGGTGCCGCATCTTTTTCAGGGCAGCATCATGGAAAACATCCGCTATGGCAGATTGGATGCCACCGATGAAGAGGTGATCGAAGCTGCCAAACTGGTGCGAGCCGATGAATTCATTCAAGAGCTGCCCGGAACCTACGACTATAAAGTGGGAGAATCCGGCAACCTGCTTTCCACCGGACAGAAACAACTGATCGCCTTTGCCCGCGTGGTGCTGGCAGATCCGGCTCTCTTGATTCTGGATGAAGCCACTGCTTCCATCGATACCGAAACGGAACAACTGGTGCAGGAAGCCATGCACAAAGTGCTCTCGGGACGCACCGGAATCATCGTGGCTCACAGGCTTTCCACTATCCGCCAGGTGGATCGCATCCTGCTTCTGCATCAGGGTGAGATTCTGGAAATGGGCAACCACAAAGAACTGATGAAGCAGAAGGGCAGATACCACCAGCTCTATATGAACCAGTTTATGACCGAGATCACGGAACAGGAACTGCTCAAAGACGCATAAAGAGTGAATAGAAAACAGTGAACAGTGAACAGAAAGGAGTAGATTTGGAAGCTACACAGCCTAGAAACGAAGTCTTGATCAAGAAAGCCTCTGGAAATACCGAAGCCTTCGATGTGAACAAGCTAAAGAACTCCCTGCGGAGATCCGGAGCTGGGGAAGATATTATCTCCCAGATCGTTTCCGATATCGAAGCCTGGGTTTACGATGGCGTCAGCACCGGCAAGATCTACAACCGGGCTTACAAACTGCTCCGGCAGATGGGCAGTCAAAACTCTCATCTCTATAAACTTAAGATGGCTATCAATAGCATGGGACCCAGCGGACATCCTTTTGAGCAGTTTATCGGTGAGCTTTTCAAGCTTCAGGGCTACGAGGTGCAGGTAGCTCAGGTGCTGGAAGGAGCTGCCATCACCCATGAAATGGATATCATTGCTACCAAAGATGGTATGCAGATATTGATGGAGTGCAAGTTTTCCCAGCTTCAGGGACACAGCGTCAGCATCCAGGTTCCTCTCTATGTGCACTCCAGAGTCGAAGATATCGTGGAAAAGAGACAGCAGGATGCCAAGTATCAGGGCCTGAGCTTCCGTGCCGGAGTGGTGACCAATGGACGCTTCTCGCCGGATTCCATCCACTATAGCATCTACAAAGGCATTAAACTGCTGGGCTGGGATTATCCTCGGGACAACGCCCTCAGGGATTTGGTCGAACGTGCCAGGCTCTTTCCTGTTACTATTCTGAGCAGTCTGACACTGGAACAGAAACGAGCTCTGATGAGAGAAGAGATCGTCACTTGTGCACAACTTCAGAAGCAGACAGATATTCTGGAAGCTCTGGGTTTGAGCAAGAGCAAACAAGCCTCGGTGATTCGGGAGCTGGAGACTTTACTGAGATAAAAGAGGCTTCCTCAGCTCTTCCTTATTGATTACTGCCGCACATCCGCCGCGATTCCGCCGCCTCGGCGGCGGAATCGCGGCGGATGTGCGGCAGGATTGCGAGACTATCTTATCAGCAAGAAACTGGTAAGCAGGGATCTTCAACCTGAAGGGATTTATGGAATGGAAGTCTATTTCTCTTGGATCACAACCTGAGCGACTGCTCTATATCCAGAGAACCGAATCCATTTTGTGGTAGGGATAGACGTGAACATCTTCCCAATTAAAACTCATATCTCCCCCGTAGATTAACAGAGCAGATTGGTAATTCATAGATTTGGCCAGAAGCTTGAGGTTACTAACCAGGCTGGGGTTGAAGACGTTGGCAGATTTGATTTCGATAGGAAGCAGATTTGCTCCGTTTTGGATCAGGATATCCACTTCTAAACCGCTGTTTTCCCTGTAAAAGAACAAGGGTGCGTCCGCTCCCCGATTATAGAAACTCTTGAGAAGTTCGGATACTACGAAGGTCTCGAATATCTGCCCTTTGAGCGGGTGATTAACCAGATCACTTGCATCTCTGATTCTCAGTAAGCGACACGCCAGACCGGAATCCAGAAAGTAAAGCTTGGGAGTTTTAACCAGACGCTTGTTAAGGTTCTGGTGCCATGGCTGCAGCAGATGGATTATATAACTGGTCTGTAGGATGGAAAGCCAGTTGCTAACAGTTTTATTATCTACTCCTGTCTCGTTTGCTAGAGAGTTTTTGTTCAAAAGTGATCCGGTTCTGCCGGCACATAGTCCCAGAAACTTGAAAAACAGGTCTCTGTCCTGAACTTGCGACAGCAGGCGTACATCCCTCTCCAGATATGTAGTAATATACGATGTGTAAAAGACTTGGGCATCCATATCCTGGTCTATCAAGCGGGGGTAAAAGCCCCTGAAAAGCATATCATTGAGCTCAGGTTTGTGGTTTTGATAGATCTCCCGGTATGAAAAGGGAAGAAGCTGGAATACAGCCGTTCTTCCGGCTAATGATTGAGATAGATGCTGCATCATACTGAACTGGTTGCCGCCGGTCAGGATGAAACGGGCAGATCTGGGATTGGCATCAGCCATCATCTTGATGTAGGACAAGATGTTTGGAGCATATTGAAACTCATCTATTATGTAAGACCCATCAGGATCCGTAAAAACAGACCTGGGATCATGCTCCAAGATCAATCTAAGCTCAGGGTTTTCCAAATCCAGATAGATGTAATCTGGGAATTGCATCTTAGCCAAGGTAGTCTTACCGGATTGCCTTGGCCCGGTTATCGTGATGATAGGAAAGCCTTTGGCAATATCCATTAAGGCATCCTGCATGCTTCTTCTATACATAAGTACCTCGATATTCTTGCAAATCAGGGAACGCATTCCCTATATTGCAAGAATAACTAAAGAGCGTAATGCAGTCAAGCTAAATCTGAGCGCTGATGTCAAAACCTGTCTGTTACACTTTTCCCCTTTAGAAAAGCTTGGCGCACTGGCTCGTCAAAACGCTCGATGGCATAACGCAGCATGGTGCGGGGCATGGTGCTGTAATGCTCTTTCAGGAAATTGTACTCCACTTCATAGTTCTTCTTGCCGATCTCCCGCAGCATCCAGCCCACGGCTTTGTGGATCAGATCATGAGGATGATGCAGCAGGATCGTGGCCATCCTGAGCGGAGCATCAAAGCGGCTGCGATCAATGAAAGCTGCCGTTGAGACCATAGCCACCCGCTGGCTCCAGAGATGATCTGTCTTTGCCAAGCGTACCAGTTCTTCCCAGCCGTGGCTCAGGCACCAATCTCCCAGAATACGGTGAGCGGTGAGATCGACCAGATCCCAGTTGTTAACGTAGGCCAGATTCTTCAGGTAGAGTTCCACCACTGCCAGCTTCTCTTCCTCGGTCTTGGCTCTACGGTAGATTTCCACCATAATCATCAGAGCTGTGAGACGTACTTCGTGCACTTCGTGAGGAAGGAGCTTTTTCAGCTCCTGCAGGCTGATCTCTTTGTAAAAGTTCTTTACCACCCCGCGTTGAACCGGAACGGTGAGTCCCCAAAAGACGTCCCCTTCTCCATACTGGCCAGCTCCGGTCTTGAAGAACCGGGAAAGAGCTGCTGCCTTTTCCGGATTGGCATGGTTCTTAATCTCTTGAATCAGTTCTTTGGCTGTTTTCATTACTATTCTCCGCTCTCGATATCTTTCATATAGAGGGCTTCGGCATAGCACTTCTGCACGCAGAGGGAGCAGCCTACGCAGAGTTCTGTATCGATCACGGGAAGTTTGTCTTCATCCAGCTTGATGGCCAGGTAGGGACAGCGGGTACAATTGCCGCAATGCACGCAGAGTTCCTTGATGAGAGCAGAGTGCTTGCGCTTGGGAGGTAGCGCCATAAAGTCCGTAATGGGCTCCGGTTGGGCGATGCCAATCAGTTCCTTGATGCTGCTTATGCCTTTGTATTCCAGATAGTGGCTCAGTCCCTGTTTGAGATCGCAGATGATGCCTAGGCCGTATTTTTCTGCCACAGTGCAGCATTGCACGGTGGAGACGCCCAGAGCCAGCATGTTGGCAGCATCCAGATAGCTCATCACGCCCCCGTTTCCTGAGATATGAACGCCCATCTTGCCGGCTCGAGCCAGCGTCAAATAGCTGATAGGCAGCACTCCGGCACCGCTCATACCAACGATCACACCCTCATCCCAGGTGCCATCGGACTCTCTGAAGCCCAGGCTGGGGAAGGTATTAGCCAGCGTGATACCCGCTTTCTTTCCGGGGTAACGTGCAAAAACCTTGCGGATGGCGTCGATGATGGGATAGATGGCGGTAACAGCTCCGGTGAGCTTGAAGAGCTTAGGTATCTCGGGATCGCTGATCTCCATTACCCAATCGATGATCTTGGCAGAGAGAGCGGCATCCTGTGCCACGATGTCGCCATGCGTGCCGTCTCCGCCCTGAGGGCAACTGAGGCTATATTCGATGCCCATGGCACCGGCAGCTTCCAGTTTGCGGGTATTGGATTGCCAGACCAGCTTATCCGAGGCGTCGTCACCTGTAACCGGTCCGCCTGTGGAGGCCATGGTAAGCTTCTCCGGGAATTCCTTCACCAAGCGCTGCACTTCCCCGCAAACACGATCCAGAGGGTGTTCGGAAACATTATCGCAATTGCCATAAGTATCCGGATTAAAGACGAACATATATTCACCGGGGATGTGGATGTCGAGATTATCGAAGGCGGTCTTCATCACACCACCGCTCCAGCCGGCTTCATAGGCCAGCTTCATTTGCTCGTAGCCATCACTGGGAGGAGCTGCGGAAAGCAGGAAGGGACTCTCAAGCTTGCGTCCAAAGAACTCACAGGAAAGATCCACAGGGAATTCGTTCCAGCCCAGCACCGGGATGCAGCTCTTGGTAGCTTTGGGGATAACCGGAGTAGCTTGATTCTGAAGCTTGGCGTGCACCGTCAGAGCAGCGTTCTTCCCGGCTGCCACGGCTTCCACCACAGTGCTGGGGCCGTTGGAGACGTCCCCGCAGTAATAGATATTTTCTCCGGTCTCGGAGTAGCCCGGACGGTTGCCAATTGCCACGATCAGCATATCGAAAGCTCTGAAAGAGGGACTGGCACCTGCTTCATCGTGAATCTTGGAGGGATGGAAAGCAGTTCCTGCGGGCAGATTCACCGGGATTGTCATTATGCCTTTAACTATACCATTGTCATGCACCAGTTCGGTGACTCTATGGCGGTTGCAGACCTGTACTCCGGCCTCAAAGAGTCCCGCTTTTTCCTCGGGAGTCAGCGGCATTTCCGGATAGGATTCCAGGCAGATCATCTCCACATAGGCTGCTCCGTTAAGTGCGACTGTTAGAGCTTGGTCTGCTGCTATTGCACCGCCCACTACTGCTATCCGCTTGCCGGAGAAGTCAAAGCCAGCGGGATTCTTCAAGATATCCAGGCCATAATGAATATACTCATCCCCGGGAATGCCTAAATGGATGGGATTGGTGAGTCCGGTGGCCACGATTACGGCAGCATTGCCCCCGGCCAGCAGTTCTTTTGCCGTTGGTGGAGTCTGAGTTATTGGTTTGAGACCAAAAGCCTCAGCGATATAAGCCAGGTCTGAATCCATCACGCCGGGTTCCAGCCTCTGTTCAGGAATCAGATTAGCCTGTCCGCCAAGTTGTTCGGGCTCATAAACAGAAACATCGTATCCCATCTGGATGAGAGCTGTGGCTGCACCCAGTCCGGCAGGACCGGCACCAATCACGGCTATCTTCTTGCCATTGGAGGCGGGACGGATAAACTGCGGCAGTTGTCCCAGTTCCTTGGCCTTCTTGATGATTGTGGCTTGGATGGCGGGGATGTTTACGGGAGTGTCAAAATCTTCTCTGGTACAGCGTGCCTGGCAGTGATAATCCGGGCAGACAGAACCGCACACTCCACCCAGGGGATTGCTGGAGAGGATGATGCCGGCGGCACGTTTGAAATCGGAGGGCTTGAATCCGGAAGCTGCCCGGATGAAATCTGCCGGGGAACAATCGCAGGGGCAGCCTGTCTTGCAGGGCTTTTCTTCGCAGAATTCACAGCGCGCCATCTCGGCTTTTAGTTGGGCATCTGTATAAAACATAGTAAACTCCTTTAAAGTGACTTACGGCCGACAGAGTGTCTGCCGGCCGCATAAGGATATTAAGAGTAAAGGTTCATTCAGCTTAGCTTGGCCAGAATATCTGTCTCTATCTTGGCTGCAAGGGCTTCGCAATCCTTGATGAGAGCTTGAGCCCGGCTGAGGGTATCTGTCTTGAAACTATCATCATTTGAGGAAGTAAGATTGATCAGGATGTTGTAATAGGCTGCTTTAGCAGCGGCGAGGGCAGTGAGTCCTGCCACTCCGGCATCGCTGATGGCGTTGCTGTTGCCAATGGCGCAAACCTTATCAGCCAGCTTCAAAGCTTCCAGAGAGAGCTCAAGAGTCTCCATGGGCACATTGATGGCTTTTTGGGTGGTGCGTTCCATCTCGCGGTTGCGCAGCGCAATCTCTTCCTCGGTCTTTTTAGGCAGACGCATGGCGTCCATCATTTCGTAAAAGGCATCGGTATCTTTGTCTATGCAAGCTATGGCTCTGAGCTTGATATCCTGTCCCATGGGGGCAAAATCCATAGCCTGTTGACGCACCTTTTCATAGCCCTTTTTGTCTATGGTAAGGTTTGTAACCATGGCTGAAAGAGCTCCGGAGATGGCTGTGCAGAGAGCGGCAACACTACCGCCACCGGGTGCGGGGGCATCGGTGGAGAGAAGGTCGCAAAACTTGTTGATAGTCAGTTCACTCAGGCTGTCCTGCTTGGCGATGGAGTATTCTATCACTTTTTTCTCCAGATCAAAGGGAGCAAGCTCTGCCAGTCCCATGGATTGGATGGCGGTCTCCATGATCATGCGTTCCGGGATGCCGGTAGATTCATTCATCTTCTTCAGATAATGCAGGCCGGATTCGATCAGGGCAGCTTTTGGGATCAGGCCCACCAGTTCTGAACCGGTGACTTGAATCCCCATCTCGGAGGCCAGTTCTCTCACTTTATCGAGCACCAAATGTGCGGGAGTGACTTTGTAATTGGTGAGGTTGATGCTGATTTGGGCGCGGTTGTAGGCATCGATATACCAACCCACAGCTTTGCAGTTTTGGAAAAGACCGGGGATATTGACCTTGTTGCCATTCTCGTCCTTGAGCAGCTTCCCGGCGGCATCCCGGGCGGGCTTTCCGCTTTCGCGGATAGTGAGAGCCAGTTCGTGGGCTTTCTTTTTATCTCTGGTATTCAGGTTTATATTGTATGCAATCAGGAATTCCCGGGCACCGATGGCAGTAGCGCCGCTGCGGGCATTGAAAGCATGAGGCCCAAAATCCGGCTTCCAGGCTGGATCCTTGGCCTTTTCAGCCAAGGCTTCATATTCTCCGGAACGAACCGTGGCGAGGTTTTGCCACTCAGGCTTGGAGGCTGCCTGTTCATAGAGATAAACCGGGATACCCAGCTCTTCTCCCACCCGTTTTCCCAGCTTACGGGCATACTCGGCGCATTCTTCCATGCTCATCTCGCTGATGGGAATGAAGGGGCAGACGTCTGTGGCACCCATGCGTGGGTGTTCACCATGATGCTTGCTCATATCGATCAGCTCTGCGGCTTTCTTGATTGCTTGAAAGGCTGCTTCCACCACGGCTTCGGGTTCTCCTGCCATGGTGAAGACAGTACGGTTTGTATCTGCACCTGGATCGACGTCCAGCAGTGCAACATTCTTCACGGAACGAATGGCTGCTGCTATGGAATCCAACACCTGCCGGTCACGGCCTTCGCTGAAATTGGGCACGCATTCCATCAGTTTCATAGCTATACCTCTTTATCGGTTAATTTATGTATCTTTACTTTGAGTATCTTCTTATCAGTAGCCTGAAGCACCTGGATGCGGAACTGCTCGCAATTGATGATCTGTCCCTGATGAGGAATCTGCTCCAGCCTGTCCAGGATGAGCCCGGCCACGGTTTCATAATCGCCTTCTGGAAGAGTGATCCCGTGATCATCTGCCAAAACGTCGATATCGACGTCTGCCTCTACCAGCCAGGTATTGGGAGAAATCTGCACCACTTCGGTGCTGGATTCTTCCTGGTCGTATTCATCTTCAATTTCGCCTACGATCTCTTCCAGAATATCCTCAATAGTTACCAAACCTGCTGTTCCGCCATATGAATCCACAATGATCGCCATACTGCGGTGCAAGCGCTGCATCTCCTTGAGCAGAACGTCCAGATCGGTGTTTTCCGGGGCAAAATAGGGCTCGTGCAGCAGTTCACCAACGGTTGTCTGGTGAGTGCATTCCTTCTTGAAGATATCGTAGATAATCAAGATCCCGATCACGTTGTCTATAGAGCCCTGATAGACCGGGTAACGGGTGAAACCTTCTTCCCTGGCCAGCTCCAATGCTTCTTCCACTGTCGCTGTATCCGGCAGGGCCATAATCTCTGTACGCGGAACCATCACGTTCTTGGCATCGAGCTCATTAAAATCCAGAGCATCTTCAATCATCTCCAGCTCGGGATTGCTCATGCCGGTGTGGGATGCTTCCGAAAGCAGCAAACTAAGATCATCCTTGGTAAGGTAATTGAAGTTATCTTCATCACTCAGTTTCAACATCTTACGTAGAGCGCGATTGATTGCGCTCACCACGGATACGATGGGGCGCAAGATAAAGTATGTAACCTGGATCACAGGGAAAAAGCGGGGAACCAGTATATCCGGCCGATCCCGAAAGATAGCTTTAGGCAGTATCTCTCCAAAAACCAAGACGGTAGTGCCAACTATCAGGGAAGTCCAGGCCGGATCGATCACGGCAAAGCTTTGACGCAGGCTGTGAATGAGGTAGGTGGAAATCGAGGATAGCAGAACATTAACGATATTGTTGCCCAAAAGGGTGGTACCCAGACATTTATCCGGAGTGCGGATAAAGCGCAACAGCCTGCCCTTGGCCCGGCTTTTGCGGGCATCATATTCCAGATTGATCTGGTCTATGGATATGATCCCCGTCTCAAACCCGGAGAACAGGAAAGACAAGCTTAAAAACAGGACTAGAACGCATATCGTCAGCAAAAGCTGCACTATCATTTACTCATTCACCTTCTCGTTTCTCCAGGCAATCCTGAGAGACTCGATAAACTCATTGATCTCTCCCGCCAAAAAAGCATCCAGGTTATAGCTTGTCAAGTTAATTCTATGATCGGTAACCCTTGATTGGGGAAAGTTATAGGTGCGGATTTTGGCACTGCGGTCGCCGGTGGAGACTTGCGCCTTGCGTTGACGGGCGATTTCCTGCTCCTGTTTGCTGATCTCCAGATCGAGCAATCTGGAGCGCAAAACCTTCATGGCTTTGGCTTTATTCTTGATCTGAGACTTCTCATCCTGACAGGTCACCACTATCCCGGTAGGGATATGAGTGATCCGTACGGCAGAATCCGTGGTATTCACGCTTTGTCCGCCATGACCGCTGCTGCGATAGACGTCCACCCGCAGTTCAGCTTCATTGAGCTCGAAATCGATCTCTTCAGCTTCGGGAAGCACCGCCACGCTCACTGCAGAGGTATGTATCCTGCCACCGGATTCGGTAACCGGGATTCTCTGCACGCGGTGCACGCCGCTCTCGAAACGCATCAGGCCAAAGACACCATCTCCATTGAGCTGGAAGATGATCTCTTTGTAACCGCCCAGACCGGTTTCATTTGCATCCAGAAGCTGCATTTTCCAGCCCTTGCGATCCGCATAATAGCTGTACATGCGATAGAGATCGGCCACGAACAGAGCTGCTTCTTCTCCTCCGGTGCCAGCCCGGATTTCGATGATGGCATTCTTGGAGTCGTTCGGATCACTGGGGATCAAAAGATCACGCAGCTTCAACTCACAATTCTCCAGCCGGATATTCAACTCATCCAGCTCCATTTGTGCCAGCTCTGCCATTTCGGGATCTGCTTCTGCCAGTTCTCTGGCTTCGGAAATCTGTTGCTCCAGGCTCTTAAGCTCGTTCCAGGCATCCGTGATATTATTGAGTTCATTAAATCTGCGCATCAGATCGCGGTATTTACGGGCATCGCTCATCAACGAGACGTCTGCCACGGCGAGCTTCAGCTCTTCAAGTTCGGTTGAGAGAGCGTCAAGCTTCTCACGCGGGATCATTGGGAGTCTCCAACACTCGCACGTTATGACTGCTGTAATCCATATCCAAAGCGGATTTCATGGCCACCAAAGCGGTCTCTACCATGCTATCATCCGGCGGCTGAGTGGTGAGCCTTTGCAAAGCCATTCCGGGAGCCGTAAAGATGCGCACCAAAAGATGCTTGGGATTCTTGCCGGAGAACTTCAGCACTTCATAGGACAAACCCGAAACCAGAGGTATCATCAGGAGATGGTAGCCCAAGCGCAACATGGTTGGCACCGTAGCCTTCAGGATATAGATCGAGACAAGAGTATCGGTGATGGAAAAGACCAGAATGGAGATCAGGAGCACCAGAAACATAAAGCTGGTTCCGCAGCGGGGATGAATGGTGGTTTGCTCCTGAATATTGGCTATCTCCAGCGGTACTCCCTTCTCAAAGGCAAAGACGTTCTTGTGTTCCGCTCCATGATATCTGAACAAGCGCTTGATGTCCTTCATCAGGCTGATCAGCCAGACGTAAAGCACGAAGAATACAATCCTGATGGATCCGGCAAAGAGATTGAAATAGAAGTTCTGCTTGGTTAGCCCGATCCAATCTGAGATCTTGTAAGGCAACAGCCCAAAGAGCAGAAAAGCCAGCCCGAAAGCAAAGACGTAGCTGAAGATCTCTCCCAGCTTCTGAGAGGCCGGGGATTGGGCTTTTTGCTGCTTTCCCTTCTCTTTTTCTTCCTGGATCAAGTCCATTTCAAAGCGGTTGGCGCTGAAAGTGAGGGTAGTAAAGCCTATCTTCATCATCTCGACCAAAGACACAAAGCCCCGGATCACCGGAAAGCCCAGAAACTTGCTTCTGGTGGTGACACTTACAAAGTCCTGGCGATACAGCTCGATGGTGCCGTCTTTACGGCGTATGGCGGTGGAGAGATTATCCGCACCCCGCATCATCACGCCTTCGATCACGGCTTGACCGCCTACATTGATGGTTTTCTCTTTTGACATCAAATCCTCTTTATAATAAAAAACGCCACCTTCCCAAGGGGGACAGAATGGCGCAAAAACAAAGCTCGTGAGCTATTTTTCGTTGATATTGTACTTCTTGTTGAATTTCTCAACGCGACCGGCGGTATCGATGATCTTCTGTTTGCCGGTGTAGAAAGGATGGCAGACGTTGCAGATATCAACCTGCAAATTGCCCTTGGTGGACCTGGTCTCGAAGGTGTTTCCACAAGCGCAACGAACGGTCACCACTTCATACTTAGGATGGATTCCCTGTTT
>JAKPXC010000051.1 GCA_029567705.1 Candidatus Cloacimonadota bacterium | reverse complement strand
CTCTTCAAGATTGACTTCATCCAAGGCAAAACCGATGCTCCTGACTATAACCAGGTAAAACACAGCCTGGAAGATACAGCTGCCGATAGAGCCATCATCAGCCTATCCGTATCTGCCGATAAACTGCAGTCGGTCTCCAACTACAGCCGTGAACCCAAGCGGCTCGTCTTTGAGTGCTTTCCCACTGCCTGGATAGAGGATAACATCCTCAGTGGAAATAACGAACATGAGCGTTACATATCTCATTTTGAAGTTAAGGTCTATCGGGATGGTGTCTTGTTCTTCTCCGGCATTATAGACACTTCCCAGTTGTCTTTTGAGATCATCTCCGGCATCCTCAAGATCACCTGCTACGATAAGATCAAACTCTTATCCGTCTATTCCGATCTTACTCACTACTATGGTCTGACCGCAGGCTACCAACCTGTGTGGATACTGGGCTACTTTCTGCAGGATATTGAACAGCAGATACCTGTGTCCATACCCTATTTCAATCAGTTCACGCTGCCGACTCTCTATATCCCCATGGCGGAATCTCTGACCATAGTCCATGTTGATTTTGATGATATGCTTGCCTTTCCCAGCCCTACCGGAGGATGGACCTACAATCTGCATAGCAGCAGCTGGCCAAGCCCCCGCAGCGGATATATAATCGACACTCCCGGCAACAAGGCAACTTTTGTCTTCGCCTTTAAGAAAGTGATTGAGGCCACCTATCCCAGTCCTGCCGCGACTAGATATCAAGGCAAGTTCAGAGGAAGAGTTTACCGCTTCTATAATGGCATCTGTCCGGTAGCGGCTGAGTATGATGAAAAGACCGGCTGGGCGGATGACCTCACTTCCATAGATAATGCCTATAACGAGTTCTTCAGCTTCTTCACCGATAATGGCGTCTCCAGCACCACTTTGATGTCCGGACTCAGCAGTACCGGCTCTCTGGATGACAGAAGCTATGGCAGCAGCCAATATGTCAATCACTGGATCGAGGCACATTGCTATGGTAATATCTTCCCCAGCCGTATCCAACCCGGCAAGTCCTACGAGTCATATCAGGCGGAGCAGACCGATAACATCAAAGCTCTGCAGGCCATGCTCATGCTGTACAATGCCACTATCTTTTCCGATCCCCAGGGACGTATTGTGCTCAAGAGAGAAACCCGGCAGAACCGGGTTAATGAATAGCGTAGATAGTGATTATCTCTTTTTTTCGAGACGGCAGATCAGCTCCGCCATCAAGTTGATCATCTCCTTGTAGTCTCCACATTCCCAGGCGTCATCGGCTCTGGTTTTGAGTTCATCCTCGGTCATATTCTCCGACTGCAGCCAGGGACCTCGGAACTGATTCCACCAGCTTTTGTAGTGGACTTCTTTAGTCGTAGGATCATCCTGCACTATCTCTTCGATTGGCTGCTCCGTTCCATCGTCATGCATCAGAATAAGTTGGCTGCCAGATTTCACCATCTCCTCCAGCGTTGCTTGGCCTTTGCGATTCTTGTTTTGCTTGGTCATCTTGATCTCCTTCTCGGTTACCCGACTGTGTAATATTGAGATCTACACAACCCGTCCAGCAAAGGCAGTCAAGTCCTTTCCGCACAATATGATAAGAAAGAGCGAGATTCTTTGATTGACAGAAATCAAGCTTAAGAAGATATTGCAGGCAGCCTACAGACCCTACATAGAATGCCCTCCGATACGTGGGAACACCGCCCGGTGTTTCCCACGTTTTTCTTTACCTGGAAGTTTGATAAATTTATGGATAGATAGTTGGATTGCCAGTGACCGATTTGTAAAAACGGTGATCAGATTTGCAGAAATGGTGATCAGAATCATTTGCAAAAACGGTGATCAGAATCAGTCCCAAAAATGCCATTTGCAATTTTCAGTGATCAGATTTGCAGTTTTCAGTGATCAGATTTGCAGTTTTCAGTGATCAAATACACCAAAGACTAGTGCTTAGTATGCCCAAAAGGTAACACAGGAGTTAATGGCACGTTTCTGCTTGACAATTTGTCTGATAGTTCAGATAGTGTTCTCAGGCT
>JAKPXC010000048.1 GCA_029567705.1 Candidatus Cloacimonadota bacterium | reverse complement strand
AGGGAAAGTGTCCACGTATAAATAGTAGGGGGAGAGTTTCTCCCGAGTGTTCTTTCAAACAGTGCATAGAGTGTTAATAGTGTGAGAATCAGGCAGGCGTGACTCTCTTTGAGGCCTTCCGAAAGGGTTTTGGCAGGTTTTGATTGACAGATTATCAATACTTCTTCAAGATTACCAAAAGTGTATTGGAGCTAGTGATGCCGATTAAACAGCGTAATTTTCATGAGTTTATGCCTTCGGATGTGTGGAAGTGGAAGATCATTGAGAACCGGGTGGATCACCTGATGTCTTTGTACAATTATCAGGAAATCAGGCTTTCCATTCTGCAGGATTATGAGGTGCTTCAAAAGGGTATCACTGCCTTGATGAACCATGATCAAGCCGATGGCGTGGCAAATCACGTGCTCAATCTGGACGGCCCGGATCACGATATCAGCCTGCTGAGTCTGCGTCCGGAAGGTACCATCAGCGTTCTGCACCACACAGCCCGGATGATCAAGCCGGAAGAGATATACCGCTTTTACTATCACGGCCCCATGTTCCGCAAAGACCGGGACATGGCGCCTCTGGAATTCTACCAACTGGGCGTGGAGTTTCTGGGCAGTGCCAGTATCCTCAGCGAGAATGAGGTGATCTGTCTGGGTATGAAGCTCTGCCAGAATCTGGGGCTGGACGACGTCTTTCTGGAGATCAACAGCTTTGGCTGCGAGCAATGCAACCACGCTTATAAGAAGGCCATGCACAAGTATCTGAAGGAAAACGAGAATGAGCTCTGCAATACTTGTTACTCGGAGCTTTATGCCAATCCCCTGGCCTCCACTTCCTGTGGTAAAGAAGCCTGTGCGACATGCCTGATGGACGCTCCCAAGAATAGCGATTATCTTTGCCCCAAGTGCAAGGAAAACTTCATGCGGGTGAAGCAGGTTCAGGCCAATCTGGCACATAAGTATGTGATAAACCACACTTTGGTGAAGAATTTCTCTTATTACAACGAGACCGTCTTTGACTTTGTGATTCACCATGGAGATGAGAAGCTGGTGATCGGCGGAGGCGGCAGGTACGACTATCTGGCGGAGAAGATCACCAATCAGAAGATCCCGGCAGTTGGATTTTACCTGAACCTGGATACTATATTTGAAGTGATGGAAGAACGCAGGATCTTCAGCCGGGAGGAGAGTCCCTTCTCGGTCTATATCTGCGCCCAATCCAAGCAGATGGAGATTATGATCCTGCAGATTGCCACCGAGATGCATCAGCACGAGATCACCACCGTGATCAGCACGGAAAATCTGGAGGTTGAAGCAGAGAAAATCAACGCCAGGAAGCGGGGCTGTTCTCTGATGATCCTCCTGAGGGACAGCAATATCCGGGAAGGGAAGCTGTTGCTTTACAACCTGGTGAAAGATCATCCCCAGTATGTAGCCCTGAACCAGGTGATGGATGAGATCCTGGTGGCACGAAAAGCATTAGTATAACAAAGGAGAATATCATGCAATCAATCATGACACACCGCGCACCCAGCGCTATCGGACCCTATTCCCAAGCTATCCAAAAGAACGGTATCCTTTTTATCTCCGGACAATTGGGCATCGATCCCCAGACCGGAAACCTGGCGCAGGGCTTTGAAGCCCAGGCAAACTTGGTTTTTGCCAATATCAAAGCTATTCTGGACGCCGCCGGCATGGGTTTTGCCCATATTGTGAAGTGCTCCGTGTTCTTGCAGGACATGAATGATTTTGCTGCTCTGAACGAGATTTATGGCAGATACTTCAGTGCCCCGTATCCAGCCCGGGAAGCCATCCAGGTGGCCAGATTGCCCAAGGATGGCCTCATCGAAATCTCCGTGATAGCGATGCACTGATGAGTATCACCACCAAAACCGGAGACCGGGGGCAGACCTCGCTCTTCAGTGGGGAGCGAGTCTACAAGGATGACCTTCGCGTGGATGCCTATGGCAGTCTGGACGAGCTGGATGCCCACATCGGGGAAGCCAAACACCTGGTTCCGCCCGAGCTGAAAGAGGAGCTTATTGAGCTGCAAAACAAGCTCTTCCGCGTGATGGGCACCCTGGCTTCACCCAGCCGGGAGTATCCTGTGCCTATCTGTAAAGAGGATGTGGATGCCCTCACCGACAGAGTGCACTACTATGAAGATAAGCTTAATTTGCAAGGCTTTGTGGTGCCGGGTTCTCTGCCTGAATCTGCCAAGCTGGATATCTGCCGCACCATTGCCAGAAGAGCCGAGCGGCGCATCATAGCCCTTTCCCGCAAGGAAGAAGTTCCCGAAATCCTTTTGAGCTTCGTGAACCGTCTGTCCGATTACTTTTTTATCCTGGCCCGCACTGTGGAAGCTCTGAGCGGTGCCATTGTCTATAAGACCAAGCCGGCAGAGCCCGGCTGCAAAGAATAAAATCAGGAGTACATAAAGACATGTATCAGATAGTATTAGTTCGCCATGGCGAAAGCACCTGGAACAAGGAAAACCTCTTCACGGGCTGGACGGATGTGGATCTTTCAGAGAAAGGTTTGCAGGAAGCCAAAACCGCCGGGCAAAGGCTGAAAGAGAAAGGCTTTGTCTTTGATGAAGCCTGGACCAGCGTGTTGAAAAGAGCCATCCGCACCTTGTGGATAGGTTTGGATGAATTGGATCAGATGTGGATTCCCGTGCATAACGACTGGCGCTTGAACGAGCGTCACTACGGAGCCCTGCAAGGCTTGAACAAAGCTGAAACCACCGCCAAATACGGCGAGGAGCAGGTAACGCTCTGGCGTCGCAGCTTCGACGTTCCGCCTCCTGCCCTGGAGAAGACGGATCCGCGCTATCCCGGCTCTGATCCGCGCTACAAGCATCTTGAGCCTGCCCAGATACCCACCTGCGAATCCCTGAAAGATACCTGCGCCAGAACTATGCCTTTCTGGAATGAGGTGATAGTTCCGCGCTTGATTGCCGGACGCCGCATGATCATCGCCGCTCATGGCAACAGCCTCCGCGCCATCGTCAAGAACCTTGATGGCATCAGCGATGCCGAGATCGTGAAGCTCAATATCCCCACCGGAATCCCCCTGGTTTACCACTTCGATAGCGAAATGAAGGTGACCCAGCGCTACTATCTGGCCAGCGAGGAAGAGCTGGCTGCCGCCACTGCTGCAGTGGCCAACCAGGCCAAAGCCAAACAATAACTTAAGTATCAGGAGTTGCCATGAGATATCTCTACAACAGGATAGAGTTCTTTTTAAACGGAACAGCCAAGACCGCACTGATTCCTCCGGGTCTCACGACTTTGGACTTTCTAAAGCGTGAGCTGAGACTCTTTGGCACCAAATGCAGTTGTAACGAAGGCGATTGCGGGGCCTGCACCGTAGCGGTTGCTGAGATCAGAGAGGGAAGAATCGTCTATGAAGCGCTCAATAGCTGTATCTATCCCGCTGCCCGTCTGCATGGCAAACACCTGATCACGATTGAAGCTTTGGGCACTCCCGAGCAGCTTCACCCCATCCAGGAAGCTATGCTGCAGTTTCATGCCACACAGTGCGGTTACTGCAGTCCCGGCTTTGTGATGAGTGCTTTTGCCCTCTTTGCCGAGCGTGCCCACCCATCCAAAGAAGAACTCCTGGCCGGGCTGGAAGGCAATCTCTGCCGTTGCACGGGTTACGACAGCATCCTCCGCGCCATGCTGGAGTTGGCATCCAAGGACTATGAGATCGTTCTGCCTGCTCTCCGGGCTGTGGAAGCCGGGCTGGGTGAACTGAAACCGATGGAATATGTGCCGCAGGAGTCTTCATCGATCTATGCCTGTGAAGCTTATTTCCTTCCGCAGAGCCTGGAGGAAGCGCTCAGGCTGATGCGGGAGCATCCTGAACATCAATTGCTCTGCGGTGCCACGGATATCATGGTGCAGATCAATATCGCCAAACGTAAGTTCAAGTGTCTGATCGACCTCAGTTTCCTACGCAAGCTGCGCTACATCAAAGAGGATGGAGAGGGCATCCTCATCGGATCGCTTTCCACCTATAGTGATCTGCTGGAATCAGGCGTTATCACACAGAGCTTTCCCGCCTTCCGGGATTTGATCAATATCATCGCTTCCCGCCAGATCCGCAATAGCGGAACTATAGCAGGCAATATCGGCAATGCTTCCCCGGTGGGAGACAGTTTGCCGCTGCTGCTTTGTTTGGATGCCCGGCTCAGGCTGGTTTCAGAGCAGGGAAGCCGTGAACTTGCGCTAAAAGATTACTTTGTATCTTACAAACATACTGCTCTGCAAGAGGGTGAATTGATCGAAGAGATCATTCTAGCACCCGTCGATTACAAGCAGGTCTTTATCCGCATTAAAAAAGCAGCCAAGCGCAAGAGCGTGGATATCTCTGCCATCAGCTCCGCCATCTGTCTGCACTTTGATGCAGATGGCAAGATCACGCAAGCCCGCCTGGCCTATGGCGGTGCTGCGGCTATTCCCAGGCTGGCATCAGGTTTTGAAGCTCTGGTGCTGGGGAAAAAGCCGGAGGAATTGGAGCCCGAAGCTCTGGCAGAAGCCGTGGCGGAGGAATTCACTCCGCTCTCGGACGTCCGGGGCTCTGCCTCCTATCGCAAGCAGCTAATCTCAAACCAGTTACTGGCCTATCTTCTGGAAGCTCAAGGGATGTCTCTATGAGCAAGCTCCCCTATCATATCGCAGGCAAGCTGCATCTCACGGGCAAGAGCCGCTTTGTGGCCGATGAGGCGCCTCTTGCCAATCAGCTATATGCTGCCTTTTGCTTCAGTCCGGTAGCTCATGCCAGGCTTTTAAGCTTGGATATCTCTGAGGCCAGCGCTTATCCTGGAGTCTTCAAGGTTGTTACCGCCAAGGACTTGCCCAGGGAGAACCAGATTGGTCATGTGATCAAGGACGAACCTCTATTCCCCGGTGAGGTCATCATGTTTTACGGCCAGCCTTTGGCTATGGTGCTGGCAGAAGACTATTCCATTGCTGCCCATGCCGCTTCTCTGGTGAAAGTGGAATATGAGGAGTTGAAGCCGATTCTGGAGATCGAAGAGGCTGATGCCATGGAGGAGTGGTACATCCCGGAACGCAGGATTGAGCGTAATTCCAGTCCGATCCCGGAGGGGCTGTTTGAACTTTCCGGCAAGAGCTCTTCCGCCGGGCAGGAACACTTCTATATGGAGACCCAGCGTGCCAGGGCTATTCCTCTGGAGGATAAACAGATACTGGTGCAGACCGCCACGCAAAGCACCATGGAAGCCCAAGTTGTGATCTCTCATTTGCTGGGCATTCCGGCGCATAATATCATCGTCGAAGTTCCCCGCCTGGGAGGAGCCTTTGGCGGGAAAGAACGCGCTGCCACCATCTGGGCTTGCATGGCTGCACTGGGAGCGTATCTCAGCCGGCGTCCCGTGGAAGTAAAGCTGGAGCGGGAGGACGACATGCGCAGTACCGGGAAGCGTCATCCCTTCAGTTCAGAGTGGAAAGTCTTGTACGATTCCACTGGCCGTATCTATTCCTACGACATCACTTTACTCTCCAATGGCGGAGCTTATGCCGATCTTTCTGTAGCCATTCTGGAACGGGCTCTCTTTCATGCGGAAAACACCTACCATATTCCCCAAATCTGCATACGGGGACGCTCCTGCCGCACCAATCTGCCGCCTAACACCGCTTATAGAGGTTTTGGCGCTCCTCAGGGCATTTTCGTGATTGAGAATATCATGGAGAATCTGGCGCAGAAACTGGAGCTTGATCCTTTTGAGATCAGGCTGCGTAATGCGTATCGGGTGGGGGATATCACCCCTTACGAGCAGAGCTTGCCTCAAGTGCCGCTGCCGCATATCTTTGATAGAATCCGGGAGCTTGCGGATTATCAGGCTATGATAGCTGAGGTGGAGCAGTTTAATTCTGCTCATCCCTATCGAAAACAGGGCTTGGGTTTGGTGCCGGTGAAGTTTGGTATCTCCTTCACCACAGCGCTCTTGAATCAAGGCTCGGCTTTGATTTGGATCTACAGTGACGGCAGTATCTCCGTAACCACCGGCGGGATTGAGATGGGGCAGGAACTCAGCACCAAGGTAGCCATTGTAGTGGCTCGGATACTGGGTCAGAATCCGGAGCTTATCCATGTGGAAAGCGCTAATACCCAAAGAGTTGGCAATGCATCTCCCACGGCTGCTTCCACCGGGAGCGATATCAACGGCAATGCTGCCCGGATTGCCTCCGAAAAGCTGCGCCATCAGCTTTCCCAAGCTTTTATCGAGCACCATAAAGACAATCTGGGTATTGATATAGCCGAAGAGAAGCTAGTCTTTGCGGAGTCCAGAATCTCCTGTGGAGAGTATTCCCTGAGCTTTGCTGAACTGGTTAACATCGCTTATCAGTTACGTTATCCTCTGGCAGCCTATGGCTATTACAAGACTCCTGATCTGCATTTTGACCGGGATTTGGGTAAAGGCAAGCCCTTCCACTATTACGTTTGGGGTGCAGCGCTTTCCCGGATCGAGCTTGATCTGCTCTCTGGGGATCACAGGTTGCTGGATACCTATATCGTGCACGAGAACGGCTCCAGTTTGCACCCGGAGATCGACCGGGGACAGGTGATAGGGGCTTTCATCCAGAGTATGGGCTGGGCAACCATGGAAGAGCTGCCCTGCGATGCCAAAGGACGCTATCTGGCTGTGAATCCTTCCACATACAAGATACCGGGGATCAGGGATGTTCCCGAGACCTTCGTGGTGGAGCTCTTGCCTTCCGGCTCGGAAGAAGCCAGCGTTATGGGCTCCAAAGCCACTGGTGAACCACCCTTTATCTATGGACTTTCGGTCTTCTTTGCCCTGCAGAATGCCATCCGCAGTGTTAAACCGGGGGCAGAACTAAGCTTTCCCGCCACTCCGGAAGCTTGCCTCAGAGCGTTGGACTAAAACAATCCGCTGATATTACCATCGCTTTCCACGTCGATCGTCTCGGCGCTGGGGTGTTTGGGTAGTCCCGGCATACGCATTATCTCGCCGGTGATGGGGATCAGAAATCCCGCTCCAGAGGCTATAACTATCTCCCGCACAGTAACCAGGAAGTCCTTGGGGCGTCCCAGAAGTTCGGGGTTATCCGAGAGAGATTTCTGGGTTTTGGCGATGCAGATGGGTAGTTTATCGTAGTTATACTTGTAAATCTTCTTGAGATCAGCGCTGGCTTCGGCAGTGTAATCCACTTTCTGAGCTCCGTAGATCTCGGAGGCAATCTTGAATATCTTATCTTCCACCGGGCTGTCCCATTCGTAAAGACCGCGATACTGGCAGGAATCGTGTTCCACCATATTGATCACGTGCTGTGCCAGTTCCAGTCCTCCTTCTCCACCTTTGGAGTGGTATTCCACTACCGAGACGTCGAAGCCGTTGGCTCGCACAAAATCCACCACTATCTTAATCTCTTCATCGGTATCGGTGGGGAAGCGATTGATGGCGATGATAGACTTCATGCCGAATTTATCGATGTTTTCCATGTGTTTGGCGAGGTTCGGAAGGCCTTGTTCCACAGCTTTGGGATCTGGCTGGGCGATTTCCTTAAGCTTGGCCCCGCCATGCAGTTTCAAAGCCCGAATTGTAGCTACCAAGACCACGGCATCGGTGCAGAACTTACCGTACTTGCAGACCAGATCAAAGAACTTCTCCGCTCCAAGATCAAAGCCAAATCCTGCTTCCGTGACCACATAATCTCCCAAACTGAGAGCGGTGCGGGTGGCAAGAACGCTGTTTGCTCCCTGGGCGATATTGGCAAAGGGGCCGCCGTGGACAAAAGCGGGAGTGTTTTCCGTGGTCTGTACGAGATTGGGTTTCAGAGCATCCTTGAGCAAGGCTGTGATGGCACCCTCAAAGCCTAGTTGACCCACTTTAACGGGAGCACCGCCATGTGTGAAGCCCACTGTGATATTGGCTATCTTCTCACGTAGCTCATCCATATTGTTGGAAAGGCAAAGGATAGCCATGATCTCGGAGGCGGGAGTGATATCAAAGCCATCTTCCCGCGGGAAGCCTTGTTTGGAGCCTCCCAGGCCGATGATGATCTTGCGAAGCATGCGGTCATTAACGTCCAACACGCGTTTCCAGGTGACTCTGCGGGGATCAATCTTGAGCTCGTTATCGTAGTAGATGTAGTTATCAAGCAATGCTGCCAGAGTATTATTCGCAGCAGTTACAGCATGGAAATCCCCGGTGAAATGGAGGTTGATATCTTCCATGGGAAGCACTTGAGACCAGCCTCCTCCGGCTGCTCCTCCTTTAATGCCGAAGACGGGACCCAGGGAGGGCTCTCTGATGGTGGCGATGGCTTTCTTTCCCAAGCGGTTAAGAGCCTGTGCCAGACCGATCACAGTGGTTGTCTTGCCTTCGCCGGCCGGAGTGGGAGTGATGGCAGAAACCAGGATCAACTTTCCGGAGGGATTCTGGGGGAGATTCAAGAGGGTTTTATATCTTATTTTGGCCTTGTAATCCCCATACTGGTCAATTTCGTCGGGTTTGAGGCCAAGCTTGGCGGCTATATCTGTGATGTGCTCCAGTTTTACGGAACGGGCAATCTCAAGATCGTTCATGTTCTATTCCTCCTCTGTAGAGTTCTGTTATAGTGTCTGAAGTATTTTGGGGCGTGTATCTAAACGCTATACCCCTTGTATCTAAAGATAATATCATGTTTATGGCTGGAAAAGCCAAGAGAATAAGGTGGGATTAGGTAAACTGGAGCGAAATCCGAGGAAATAGCTTTACTAAAAAACAGCCCCACAAATAATGTATTCTGGGAGCGGATAGGATTGAAGCTAAGAGCTCTATTTTTTAGCTTCTTGCCTGCAGCCCGATTCTGACGTGTAATAAACAAAAAAACATAGAAGGAAAATGCCATGGATATTCCCAAGCCCATTATCAAGCTCAGACAGGCTCGTGAAGAGGCTATGCTGGGTGGGGGACAAAAGCGCATTGACGAACAGCATGCCAAGGGCAAGCTGACAGCACGTGAACGCATTGAACTGCTGGTGGATACGGATAGCTTTGAGGAGTTTGATCTCTTCGTCCAGCACCAATGCACCAATTTTGGCATGGAAAAGTACAAGCATTCCGGAGATGGAGTTGTGACTGGCTCGGCCACGATCAATGAGCGCCTGGTCTATATCTTTGCTCAGGATTTCACCGTCTTTGGCGGTTCACTTTCCAAGACTTATGCCGAGAAGATCTGCAAAGTAATGGATATGGCTTTGAAAAACGGCTGTCCGCTGATCGGACTGAATGATTCCGGTGGTGCCCGCATTCAGGAAGGTGTGGACGCTCTGGCCGGTTATGCCGAAATCTTTTGGCGTAATGTGATGTCCAGCGGAGTGATCCCCCAGATCTCCGCCATACTGGGACCCTGCGCCGGTGGTGCGGTTTATTCTCCTGCCATTACAGACTTTGTGATCATGGATAAGAAGAGCAGCTATATGTTCGTAACCGGGCCAAAGGTGGTCAAAACCGTGCTGAATGAGACGGTGAGCACCGAGGACTTGGGCGGAGCTTCCGTGCACGCCTCCAAAAGCGGTGTGGCGCACTTTGTTTCCAATAGCGAAGAGGAAGCCATCCTGATCGTAAAGAAACTGCTTAGCTATTTACCTTCCAACAACATGGAGGATCCTCCGTATTATCCAACCCATGATCCCATCAACCGTATGTGTGAAGAGCTTAACGATCTGGTGCCTGATAACGCCAATAAACCCTATGATATGCTTGATCTGATTAATTGCATAGTGGACGATGGTGAATTCCTGCAGGTAGCCACCAGCTTTGCGCAGAACATATTGGTAGGCTTTGCCAGGATGAATGGGCATCCCGTGGGTATAGTGGCAAATCAGCCCAAGGTTCTGGCCGGGGTGCTGGATATCAACGCCTCCATCAAAGGAGCCCGTTTTGTGCGCTTCTGCGATTCCTTCAATATCCCGCTTATCGTGCTGGAAGATGTTCCCGGTTTCCTTCCCGGCACTTCGCAGGAACATGGTGGCATTATCCGCAATGGTGCCAAGCTGCTCTATGCCTTTGCCGAAGCAACAGTTCCCAAGATCACCGTTATCGTTCGCAAAGCCTATGGCGGAGCCTATTGTGTTATGAACAGCCGGCACATGCGTGCCGATCTGGTCTATGCCTGGCCCACTGCTGAAATCGCCGTGATGGGTCCCAAAGGCGCGGTAGAAGTGATCTTCCGTAAAGAAGCCATGGCCTCAGAAGATCCCAAGAAGACTCTCTTGGAACGCGAAGAGGAATACAGAGAGAAGTTTGCCAATCCCTTCAACGCTGCGGAGCGCGGATATATAGATGATATCATCGAGCCGGCCCGCACCCGTTTCAGATTGATACGGGCGCTGGAGATGCTTGCCAACAAACAGGATAGCATCCCACCCCGCAAACACGGGAACATACCGCTTTAGGTTGTGGTTATGAAGTATCCATATCTTATTCTGCTGCTTTGTCTATTGGGAAGCCTCTGGGCGCAAACGCCGGAGAAAGCTCTGGCGGATAGCGTTATGCAGCAAAGAAACTTGGAAATTCTGGAAGAGTATGGGATAAAGGAGACCTCCACTTTAACTGAAGTGGCCGAAATCCTGAAGGTGTCGGACTTTGGTAAGTTCAAGAAACATCTTGGCTTGGAGCCGGAGAATCAGGTGCTGGATAACCGCAACCTGCGTCAGCTCTCTCTACGTCCTTACGATGTCTTTCTGGCTTCGCAAACCCTAGAGTATGGCTTCTCCGAGCTCAACACTCTTGCAGAAGTTAGCAACCACCTGCATATTCCCATCAAGAAGCTTAAGAGTATGCTGGGAGAACCCTTTGATCCACTCTCAAGCAAGGATGATCATCGTTCCCTGCAATCTCTGATGCTCGATCCGGAGCGGATATTGCAGGTTAAGGGAGACTTCAGAGGTAATTTGCTCTCTTATGGCTGGGTTCTAACGCTGATTGGCATGCTGGTGGTCTTTTCCGCCTTACTGATCACATCCATTGTGATCAGTCAGTTGATTCACCTCAACGCTCACAAAAAGAAAGAGATCCCCGTGATCAAGGTATCTTCGTCCGGCAAGGTGATCAAAAGCTCTCCCAACGCCAGTCAAGATATTATTGTCGCTGCCATTACGGCACTCTTTATCTACGAGAATACCATCAAAGAGCGCCGTCGAATCCAACTCACCTTCAACCGAACCAAAACCAACCAATGGCGTAGCAGTTCCATGCTGCAAATGCCAAACCGGGAATTCTTCCAGAAAAGGAGCTAAGTAAATGAAAACCTTTAAACTGACTATAAATGGCGAGAAATACGAGGCAAAGATCCTCGAGTATAATGGCAGCATGGCCAAAGTGAACGT
>JAKPXC010000046.1 GCA_029567705.1 Candidatus Cloacimonadota bacterium | reverse complement strand
GAAGAAGGTCCCAAGGGTTCGGCTGTTCGCCGATTAAAGAGTTACGCGAGCTGGGTTCAGAACGTCGTGAGACAGTTCGGTCCCTATCCTTCGTGGGCGTAGGAAATTTGCGGGGATCTGCATTTAGTACGAGAGGACCGGTGTGGACGAACCTCTGGTGTATCGGTTGTGATGCCAATTGCATTGCCGAGTAGCTAAGTTCGGTTAGGATAACCGCTGAAAGCATCTAAGCGGGAAGCCAACCCCAAGATTAGATTTCCCAATAGATAGGTTGGAGACTACAACCTTGATAGGTTACAGGTGTAAGCGCAGCAATGTGTTCAGCCGAGTAATACTAATGAATCAATTGGCTTTCACATTTATTTTCTCTTTGTAGATTCAGTGTATGACTTTCGAAGTCAGATCGCGGAGAAACCTATTGTTAACGTAGGTAGCAGACCAGTGACATCTCGTCACTCGTCACTTGTTACCTGTCACTTTGAAGAAGGCGTTAGCGATGGTGGTTATTGCAATGAGGCTACACCTGTTCCCATTCCGAACACAGAAGTTAAGCTCATATGCGCCGATGGTACTGCGTGGGCAACTGCGTGGGAGAGTAGGTTGCCGCCATCGCTAACGCCTATTCGTATATATAGTGAACAGTGATCAGTGAACAGATAGTGACTTGTGACTAGTAACCAGTGACTAGAGGTGGAAGTGTGAGGCTGGGAGACGATGGGCGAGGTGTAACTTGACTCAGGGCTGCCTTCTAACTCCCAACTTCTAACTTCAAGCTTTCCAATCTCTCTCCTTGCTTACCTCGATAACCTACTTATATTGTAGGTAAAGATTAGTGACGAGGTACACAATGGCTATTACAAGATTACAAGGAAACCAGATACACACAAGTGGCAATCTACCTGAACCGGGTCAAGTGGCTCCTGCTTTCAAACTTACTGCCAATAACCTGGCAGATCAGAGTCTTGTGGATTATGCAGGCAAGAAAGTAGTACTAAATATCTTCCCCAGTATAGATACAGGAGTCTGTGCCATGAGCGTGAGGAAGTTCAACGCTGAAGCTGCTGCTCTGGATAATACAGTCATTCTCTGTATATCAAGGGATCTTCCCTTTGCAATGGGGCGCTTCTGCGGTGCCGAAGGAATTGATAAAGCTATCACTCTCTCAGAACTGCGTGATAGAAACTTTGGGAAAGACTACGGCCTGGAACTGGTGGATGGCCCTATGGCTGGGCTGCTGGCCAGAGCTGTCATCGTCCTGGACGAAACTCACAAAGTGATTCATGCAGAATTGGTTGATGATATCGTACATGAGCCAAACTACGCTGCGGCGTTGCAGGCTTTGAACAATAAATAGATAGGGGTTGATTTCCTGCTTGACAGAAAAGAGCCCGCTAAGATTATGACACAACAGTGTGCGCCCTTAGCTCAACTGGATAGAGTATCTGACTACGGATCAGAAGGTTAGGGGTTCGACTCCCTTAGGGCGTGCCACTTTTTCCTTGCCAGCTTATGCTGGCATTTTTTGTTTGTGCAGGAATTATGACTGATAAAGATAAACACTTACGAAAAGCTAATCTGAAGCTAATCTACGGGATGATGCTCAAATACTGGTATCACGGCCTCATGGGCATGATTACCATGCTGCTCTTTGCTTTCTTCAGCGGGATCAGTATTACTATTGTGATACCGCTGTTTGATTATGTTTTCAAGCCCGGACGCTCCGAGATTATCTACACTACATACGATCAGTTCCTCTCCGCAGTATGGAATACAGCAAACAGCTATATATCTTCCCATGGAGGTTTACTGAGCATCCGAAGTCTGGATGATCTGGCTCCGCTGTGGGAGCAGATGCAACAGATCATGCTGCGCTCAGATTCTCTGGCTATGCTCTATTGTATCTGTGGCTTCGTGTTGATCACCATTCTGCTGAAGAACGTTTTCTTCTATGCCAACCGCATGTTCTTTGTGGTGCTCAGAGGAAGAACCATCCGGGATATGAGGAACTATATGTTCCGCCGTTACCTGAACCAGGGGCAGGACTTCTACTCCAAAAACCAGGTGGGTGACGCCATCGTTCGAATGGTGAACGACGTCGATAATGTGTCCAACCAGTTCATCTTCTCTATCTTCAATTCCATCAGAGATTTCTCCATCATCATAGTCTATATGTATATAGCTCTGGCACTCAATGCCAGGCTCTTCCTGCTTAGTATTCTGGTGCTTCCAATCTTCACTTTGCTGATAGGTAATATGGGGAAGAAGATCAAGAAGTACTCCCGCAGAATCCAACGGCAGCTCAGTTCTATGTTTTCCACTGTGGAGGAAGTGCTGAACAGCATAAAGATTGTGAAAGCTTTCCGCCGGGAGGATAGTGAGTTTACCGCCTTTGAAGCTATCAACAGGAAGCACTTGGCCATGTGGCAACGCTCTCAGGCTTATTCTTCGCTTAGCACTCCTATATCGGAGATCAGCTCCACTCTAACCGGCGTAGTGGTGATTATCCTGGGCGGCAGCCTGATTCTGGATCCGGACAGCGGTTTTACCCTGGGCAACTTCACTGCTTTCCTTTTTGCCCTGTTCTCCATGCTGCATCCCCTGAAAACTATCTCCCAAATGTATTCTGAGATAAAGAAAGCCACTGTGTCTCTGGACCGGATAGCCTTGGTTTTAAACAACCAATCCAGTATCCAGGATGCTCCCGATGCCATAGATGTAAACGAGTTCAAGGATAGTATCGAGCTGCGTAATGTGAGCTTTGCCTACAAAGCCGGCACTGAAGTGTTAAAGAACATTAACCTGACCATCAGAAAGGGAGAACGCATCGCCTTTGTGGGCTCCAGCGGGGGTGGCAAGACCAGTCTGGTGAATCTCCTCAATCGCGTATTCGACGTTACAGAAGGTGCAATCCTCATAGATGGCGTCGATATCCGGAAGTATAAGGTTAAGTCACTGAGGAAGCTTTTTGGAGTGGTTACGCAGGATTCTGTCCTCTTCACCAAAACCATCCGGGAGAACATTGCCTATGGGAGCCTGGAAGAACTGACCGATGAAGAGATCAAGAAGGCTGCTCAGATAGCTCATGCCGAAGAGTTTATCATCACACTTCCAGACCAATACGATCAGCTACTTGATATTAAGGGAACAAATCTTTCAGGCGGACAGCGACAGCGCTTATGCATAGCCCGGGCAGTGGTGGCAAATCCCCCCATACTGGTCTTTGATGAAGCAACCAGCGCTTTGGATACCGATAGCGAGAAAAAGGTTCAGGATGCCAT
>JAKPXC010000034.1 GCA_029567705.1 Candidatus Cloacimonadota bacterium | reverse complement strand
ATCTGAAATGCCGTCCCGCTGGGACTCTGGGTTGGTGCTGGATCCAGAGAGAGCATAGTTATTGATAATGTAAGGAGTATCAGATGCCAAACGCCTATACCCAGATTTACATACATTATGTATTTGCCTCCGAACACAGGATGCGCTTGATTTCCGGTGCCAGACAGCAAGAGTTGTATGGCTATGCGGCTGGCGTGGTGAGAGACCTGAATTGCTTTCTGCAGTGTATTGGCGGCATGGAAGATCACGTTCATCTGCTGATTGGTTTGAGCCCAGTTTTGTCAGTCTCTGAATTTGCTCAGAAGTTCAAGGCAAATACCAGCAGATTCATCAATAAGAAAGGCTGGGTAGTAGGTACCTTCAATTGGCAGAAGGGTTTTGGTGCTTTTTCTGTTTCTCAAAGCAGCTTGGAGCAAGTGCGGAATTACATCTTAAAGCAAGAGGAACACCATCTGAACCTAAGCTTCTCCCGCGAATATGAAACTCTCTTGGAGAGATATAGAATCAAATTTGACTCACGCTATCTCTTTAATGAACCGAGTGAGTAAAAGCGAAATTGCTCATCACTTAGGAAAGCCTACCGAAAACCCCAGAGTCCCATCGGGACGACATTTTAGATAGATTTGCCCCGAGACAAAGCCAACATCCCCAGAGTCCCAGCGGGACGGCATTTCAGATAGATTTGCCCCGAGACAAAGCCAACATCCCCCAGAGTCCCAGCGGGACGACATTTTAGTTAGATTTGCACCAAGGCAAGGCCAATATCCCCAGAGTCCCATCGGGACGGCATTTTAGATAGATTTGCCCCGAGACAAAGCCAACATCCCAAGAGTCCCAGCGGGACGGCATTTCAGATAGATTTGCACCGAGACAAGGCCAACATCCCCCCGAGTCCCAGCGGGACGGCATTTCAGATAGCCAGACAGACTAATGATTGTTGCCCTGAGTCCCAGCGGGACGCAGGCTGTTGACGAAGCCTCTAATCTCTCTAAGGATCGTTCGTGATCTGAAAGCCCTGAAGGGGCGACCATCAGCAAGCGATGGGTGGCAACCCATCGACTGGCATGGTTTTACGCTCACAGCAAACAAAGATCCATCACCCCCAGGCAAGAAAACCAAGGTTTTCTTGCCTGGGGGTGATGGATTAAACCACAAGAACTTGTCTATCATGCGATTGACCCGGGGTTTCGCTGCGCTTCACCCCGGGCTTACAGATCCAACCCTTTCAGGGTTGTCCTCTTACACAAGCATCATTTGTCATACTCAAAACTTTATCAACAGCCCGAGTCCCATCGGGATGGCAAATCAGATAGCTGCGGTGATTATTCAACAGTCTTTTAAATCTGATCCAAAGCTGGCTGAGTTGGAGTTCAAAGAAATTGCTTGACCTGATTGGACTGCTGCTTATTATTTACATAGGTGAATTGTGTTCACCAACTTATCAAGAAAAAGGAGTATCTGTAATGAAACTAACCAGAATGTCCCTTGTCCTTGTCTTCCTCGTGGCATTCTCAGGCTGTCTCTTTGCCAGTGGCTTTGGACTCTCCGGAGTCGGTTCCCGTGCGATCGCCATGGGCGGAGCTTTCAGAGCTATCGCCGATGACGGCACTTCCATGTTTTGGAATCCTGCCGGCCTGGGTTTCACCAATGAAACCAATATCACCCTGGGTGGTTCTTTCTTCCTGCCGGCCTCAAGCTGGGAGAATGATCGCCCCCTTCCTGGTTACACTCAGAACGAGGAGTATGAGTCGCAGCTAAAGCTCCGTATGTTCCCCTCGGTTTTTATGACCGAAGAGAACGAAGCCCGTTGGAAATGGGGTTTTTCTGTCTACGTCCCCTACGGTTTAGGGAGTACTTGGGATGCTTATGAGCTCCCCACTGCCGGAATGACCGGTCAACCCGCAGGCACGACACTCGCCTATTCAGATGGTTTTCCCGAAGATGATATGATGAGCTCCATCGCTGTGATAGATGCACATCCTACCATTGCTTACAAAGTCTTGGACAACCTCTCAATCGGTGCAGGTGCCAGCCTGATGTATGGCATGATCGATCTCCTCAAAGTGGTACCTCACAGCACTCTCAGTTACTACGCTCCCACCACCTTCGACCTGAGCGGAACCGGTATTGGCATTGGCGCCAATATGGGTCTGCTTTACAAACCCCTGCCCCGTCTGTCCGTTGGCTTAAGTGGCAGAATTCCCTCCAAGATAGCCCTGAAAGGCGATGCCGATGTAAAACTCTGGCTGAACCAATTCGCCAATTTCAGCGTCTGGGGCGGAACCAATCCCGCTTTCCTGACACCAGCCGTTTATGGCTCCACCGATGAGCCGGTTGATATCACTGCAGATCTCCCCCTGCCTGCGGAAATTGGTGGAGGGCTGTCTTTCAAAGTGAAGCCCAATTGGACCATCAGTGCAGATTACTCTTATACCATGTGGAGCGATCTGGACAAGGTTACCGTGGAGATGGAAGATCCCGTCGTAATCTTGCAGGGACATCCCACCATGCAAGTGACACTGAATGAACGTGACCTGATCTTCAACTGGGAAGACACGAACAGAATCAGCCTCGGTACCGAATACCTGCTGCCCTGCAGCGCTATCCGTGCCGGTGTCTATTGGGAACAGAGCCCCATCCCGGATGAGACCATGATACCCACTCTGCCGGATATCAACGATAAGCTCAGCCTGAACCTCGGTTATGGCAGAACTTTCGGCAGATGGAACGTGGATGTGAATGGCCAGTACACTGCTTTCAAAGAAAGAGAAGTGACTACCCCCACCGCGGAAAACATGACCGGCACCTACAATGCCAACGTGATCTCTGCCAATCTGGGTATAGGTTACAGGTTCTAAACTAATCAACGAAAAAAAAGCGTCCGGTTTTGCCGGACGCTTTTTTTTGGCTGTAGATGTATATGGTTTGGCTGCAATTTGTTTGCCCCCATGCTGATAGTCTTCGGAAGAAAGATAGAAGAGAGGCTCTCCTGTTATCAAGGAAGAATTCGCTTGCAATTTCCCAGAAATCAATCATAATAACCTTATGGAAGTAAAAGGACTATTGGAACTACAGGACAAAGACACAGCTCAGATTCAGTTTCTCCTGAAAAACCTCATGGAGCTTCCTCGCAAGGATGCTGCAGAGAATGCCAAAATATTGGAGGTTTACAGGAAGAACTACAATTGGGAGGTAAACCGTGAGCTCTTTCTGGAGCTCTGGTTTACTTTGGCGGAGTACTATGCCAGGAACGATCAGATTCCTTTGGCTCTGGAGTACTTTGAGGATCTGATAGAAGATTGTGAAGCCCATCAGGAACCTGAGAAGCTGCGCCGGGCCAAAGCGAATCTGGCAACGGCTTATGCACAGTGCGGATTTTACCAGCAAGCGTTGGATACCTGGAAGGTCATGTTGGAGGAAGATCTGCCACCAGTTATGCAACTTACTCTCCTGAACAACATGTCTGTGGCCAGTGGTGTGCTTAGCAACCCTGAAGAAGGTATCGGATATGGATATAGGGCTGTGGCTTTGGCAGAAGAACTGAACCTGCCCAAGGAGCGGATTGATCCCCTTATAAACATAGGCTCGCATTACTATCATCAGGATAAAACCGAGAGAGCCCTTGAAGTCTGGAAGGAAGCTCTGAGTTTGGCAGAAACTTATGGAAAGCTCAGGCGTTGTGCAGAAGTATTAAATTCCATCAGCCTGGCTTATGCCAAGCTCGGAGATAAGGCAAATGCTTTGTCTTATGCTCATGTTGCTCTCGCCAAAGCCTTGGAGTATACATCTGACCAGGATATTGGCATGGCATATAACAACCTGGGAGTAATCAACCGGGAGTTCGGCAATAGCACCGAAGCCCTAGCCTTCTTCTATCAGGCCAGGGATATCTATGAGAATTCATATGACAGCGTTGCTCTTGCCAATGTGCTGATGAATATCGCAGAGCTCCAGATTGCAGTCGGAGAGCTTGATAGCGCTTGGGAAAACCTGTTGCGCAGCGAAGCCGTCATAGAAGAGCATGGTTTCTCCGTGATCCGGGAGCGTTATCTCAAACTCTGTGTACAGTATCGAATCAAGACCGGAGAGCTGGACAAAGCATTGGAATACAGTAAAGAACTGGCGGAGTTTCTGGGGGAAATGTTGCACCAGAACTCTCAGAACTCCATCTCTACAGAAGAGGCCGACTATTATAGAAGAAAGATCGAGAATCAGGCTGAAAAACTAAGGAAACAGAACGAGGAACTCAGCGCGGCAAATGCCAGCCTGGTTGAAACCAATGATCTGCTCAGCCGAGTTATCTCGATTATCTCCCACGATGTGAGAGCTCCCCTGGCAAACATCATACAAACTCTCGATCTGGTGAATCAGGGCTTGCTGAATTCCGAGACTATTCACACGATCTTCCAGGACCTGCAGGGAAGCTCTTCGCGGATATTTGACATGTTGAATGGAGTGTTAACCTGGCTCAATACAGCCCGCAGGGACAGCGAATTCGGGGAATCCAAGATTAGCTTCGATCTCGTCATTCTCCTGGAAGAAATCTCCGAGCTCTACCGTCCGATTGCTATGAATAAAGGGATAATTCTTAAGAATCTCAGCCGGGGAACAGAGCTGAATGTCTGGTCTGACCGTGATCTGCTGGCGATAATGATACGGAATCTGGTAAATAACTCGGTCAAGTACACCGGAAAGGGTGGAAAGATAGAGCTGGAAACTAGCAGGGAACCGGGTTGTTTCAAGATCATTGTAACGGACACGGGAACCGGGATGAGCCGGGATCAAGCGGAGAAGCTTATAGCCGGACAACTCACCGGGATGCTGGGAACAGAGCAGGAGCCGGGCTTTGGTCTGGGTTTCAAACTCTGTCTGGATTCAGTCAAACGCCTGGGAGGTAAGATATTCATCGAAAGCGAGCTCAAGCAAGGCACCAAGATTACTGCAAAGATACCTGATCCAGCCACATAAAGGACTTATACAGAGAAAAATATGCCTTGACACGGTAGCCGCCTCCAAAAAAGTGTAGACTCAAATCTTTAAAAAAAAGGTGGTGATTAGTTTGCCGACAGTCGTAGCTAGAGATAACGAATCTTTTGACTTCTTGCTCAAACGCTTCAAGAAGAAATGCGAAAAAGCCGCTATTCTTTCCGATATAAAGAAGCACCAAGCTTACGAGAAGCCAAGCGTTAAGAAGAAACGCGAGAATAATGCTGCCAGGCGTAAGATGATCAAAGCGCAACGCCGCATGCAACGTTACATGAGGTAGTTGCTGGCAGTTTATTCAGCCGGAACTGGTCTTACACCAAACAGGTATAAAGCTACAGGGATCACGTCCCTGTATGCTTTTTTATAGTAGAAAAACACAACGTAAAGAATCAGGAGCTAAGTATGGGTATTATCGATTGGTCTATCGTAGTGTTACTGGTGATCTTTTTGGCTCATGGATTGCGAAGAGGCTTTGCGACGATATTGATCCAGCTTTTGGGCTATATCGCAGTCTTCCTGCTGGTGGGGCAGTATTACCCTCTGGTCCGCCACTCGCTCATTACCAAGTTTTCCTGGTCTACGCCTCTGGCAACTGTCTCATCCTTCGTTTTGATTGCCGGTTTAATCTTTATTGTAGTTAGCATTATGGTTTACCTGCTAAACCGCACTTTAAGGATTACAAACCTCACCTTTCTGAATCGACTGGTTGGAGGTCTTTTTGGCCTTGCTTGCGCCATCTTGGTAATGATGATAGTGATGGTCTTGCTGGATCACGCTCCCAACCTTTCGACTCCCCTGAAAAACAAGGAAACCCACTTGGCCTATGCCACGATAGACAGCCTCAAAACCGAGACCTTTAAAACCTTGGGGCTAAAACAACATATGCAATCCCTGGAAGAGAAGGTAGAGCAGACAATAGATACCGGATTTAAGTTGAATGAGAGAAAGTGAGCGCCATGTCGACCTGGAGTATGATAAAGCGCTGGAGCAGATTGCTTCCCGTACTCATAGCAGTTTAGGGCGAATACGAAGCTCTTCTCTTCGTCCTCTGTCAGATATCCAAGCTATCAGAAAAGGACTGCTCCTGGTCTCTGAGGTGCAAACTGCTATCAAGGATGGCATAGAACTCAATCTGGAGCCTCTCTCCGATATCAGCCCTCTATTTGGCGAACACCAAACCGGGATTTATGCTTTTGAGGAGTTCTTTGAGCTCACTCAGAACCTGGCTCTGGCCAATCGTTATCACAAAAATCAGGAATACCTTCCAGAACGCAGCCTGCTGGGTGGACTCTTTGGCAGACTGAGGGCTTACCCCGATCTGGAGAAGCGCTTTGAGCAGATCTTTGATCCTGAAGGGGATGTGAAAGACACCGCCTCTTCGGAACTGCTCCGCATCCGCCGGTCTCTCAGTGGCCTTAGAGGCCGTATTCAGAAGACTCTGCAGGGCATGCTTCAGGATCCCCATCTCTCGGGATACTTACAGGATAAATTTGTAACTCAGCGGGATGATCGCTATGTATTGCCCTTCAAAGAGAGCAGCAGTTCCTTTGTGAAAGGGATTGTGCAAAGTCAATCCGGCTCCGGTTCCACACTCTATATCGAGCCGGAAGCCATCGTGCCGCTCAATAACGATCTGCAAATCCTCAAGCAGGAAGAGAAGAAAGAGATATTCCGCATCTTCAGCAGCTTCACAGAGGATTTCCGGGCCGTTAAAAGTGACCTGCTCTTTAATCAGGAAACATTAACTGAGCTGGACTTCCGCTATGCTTGCGGCAGGTTTTGCAACAGCGTGCAAGCCAAGGTTCCCCAAATCACGAATGAACCAGTGCTGGAACTGCAGGATGCCCGGCATCCGCTCCTCATTCTCCGGCTGGGTAACCGGGACAAGGTGATCCCCTTTGCTCTGGAGCTGGGACGAGACTATAACCTCCTGGTGCTAAGCGGACCCAACACTGGCGGTAAAACCGTACTTATGAAGGCAGCAGGCCTCATCACTTTACTGGCTTTATCCGGTCTGCCGGTGCCTGTCTCCGAAAGCAGCAAGATCGGGCTCTTCTCCGAAGTTTTTGCCGATATCGGCGATGACCAATCCATAGAATCTGCCCTTTCCACTTTCTCCTCACATCTGGATAAGATCGAAAAGATGCTGGCAGGAGGAAGCGCAAACAGCCTGATCCTGATCGATGAGATCGGGGCAGCCACCGATCCTCAGCAAGGCGCTGCTCTGGCTCAGGCCGTGCTGGAAGAATTCAGCCGCAAGGGCTGCAAGGGCATCGTTACAACTCATTACACAGCCCTCAAGGTCTATGCCGAACAAGCGGAGAACTGCGTTAATGCCTCCATGCAGTTTGATCTCACCAAGCTCAGCCCCACCTATAGATTTGAGATCGGCTTCCCCGGAGACAGCTTTGCCATCGAAGTGGCAGCTTCCCGCGGGCTAGCTCCGGCTCTGATAGAACGCGCCAAAGAGCTGAGTGGCAGTCAAAACCTGCAATTTACCGAGCTCCTCAAGAAGCTGGAAGCCGAAAAGAAAGCTCTGGGACGGGAACACTATGAGTATCAGCTCAAGAACCGCAATCTGGAGGCCAGACTCGGCGAGCTGGAAGCCAAGGAAGCTAAGCTGGAAGACGAGCTCAAGCAGCGCCGGCAAAAGCATCTTAAAGAGCTGCAATCCGAGCTGATCTCCCAACAGAAGATTTATCAGAGAGAACTGGATGAGCTGAAAGCCTTGGACAGAACCCAGCGTAAGACTCATTCGGAACGTAAATTGCATACTCTACAAACACAGGTTCAGGAGATCAATGAGGAACTCACTCAGACCGCCACAGGTAGCCGTGCCAAGCTCAAAGAAGCGCGTCCCGGAGACCGGGTCTGGTTGCCCAGCTTTGAAGCCGAAGCCACAATTCTGGAAATCCGCGGCGATCAAGCCCGGGTGGATATGAACGGCATCAGCTTCAAGACTCCGCTTTCCGGCCTGTATCAGGGTGGCCCCTCTCCCAAAGTGGAAAAACCCCAGGTGCACTCCACGGCTTATGCCCCAGCCACGGCGAAGTATGAGCTAAAGCTCTTGGGTCTCACCTTTGATGAGGCAGAACCCCTGATCGATGAATTCCTGGATGCAGGAACCCTGGCCGGTTTGCATAGTCTGCGGATTGTGCACGGCAAAGGCACCGGTGCACTCCGAAACAAGGTGCGCAGCTACCTGATGAGTAAAAAACAAGTGATAGATATCGAGACTCCGCCCCCCTCGGAAGGTGGCAGCGGGGTTACGGTGGTGAAAATATAGATGGACCAAAGCTTAATAGACCAGATCAGAAACGCCAATGACATCGTGGACGTGATCGGTTCGTACATCCCGCTCAAACAGGCGGGAACGAACTATCGGGGGCTCTGTCCTTTTCACAAGGATAGCAATCCCTCGTTGAACGTGAGCCGTCCCAAGCAGATCTTCAAGTGCTTTGCCTGTGGCAAGGCCGGGAACGTCTTTGGCTTTGTGCAGGAATATGAAAAGCTTAGCTTCATCGAAGCAGCCAAGAAGCTGGCACAGCGTGCCGGGATCACCATTCCGGATACCTATCGCACCAAAGTGGTTTCGACCAAACGCGAGCAGCTTCTCTCCGTCTATAAATCCGCCAAGGATTTCTTTGCCTCCAGCCTCTTCAATCACGGCGATCATGTGCTGAAATATCTCAAAGACCGTTCTCTCAGCCAGGATACTGCCAAAGCGCTGGATCTGGGCTATGGCCTTAATAGCGAAAAAGCACTGCTGAATCACCTCCTGAAAGAGGGCTATGGCGTGTCTCTGCTCAAAGAAAGCGGACTCTTTGCGGTTCATAGCGGCAATCTTGTGGATATGTTTCGCGAACGCCTCATCTTCCCCATCCACAATAGCCATGGTGAGGTTGTGGCCTTCGGCGGCAGAGTTCTACCGGGAGACAGCAACCCCAGCAAATACATGAATTCTCCTGGCACGGAGCTCTATACCAAGGGCAAGGAACTCTATGGCCTCTTCAAAACCCGCTATGAGATTGGCAAGTTCAAGTATGCCCTGGTCTGTGAAGGCTATTTTGATTTTCTCCGGCTCTATGAATCCGGTTTCACCAATTCTGTGGCCTCGCTGGGCACAGCTCTGACCGAAGACCAGGCCTATCTCCTGCAGCGCTATTCCAAGAAGATCAGAATGCTCTACGATGGAGATTCTGCCGGGATCAAAGGCGCCTACCGGGCGGGATTGATCTTCCTCTCGCGCGGCATGGAAGTGGAAATCGTGGAGCTGCCTGATAACCTTGATCCGGATACCTTTATCCTGGAAAAAGGCAAGGCTGCTCTGGAGAATGAGCTCCTAAAAGCCAAGCCTTTCATGCAGTATGTGGCAGAGACCGACAGGCTGGAACTGGGAACCCAGGAACGGATCGAGCAGATAATGGATGCTGTGCGCAAGCTTCAGGATCCCATCCACAAGGAACTGTTGATAAAAGAGTGCTCAGAGACCTTCGGCATCTCCTCCGGAGCCTTGGTCAGAAGCCTGGCACACACCACTGCTCAACCCACAGAAGCGGTTCAGCCCACTTTCCGTCTGGCAGAGTTTGTGGAGGAAAAACACCTTTTGGCACTGGCACTAAAAGACCGGGAGACCTATCTTTTGCTTGGCAAAGAGTTAAACGAGACTTATTTTAGTAATAGGTTGTATAAAGCTATTTTCCGTTTTGTAATGGAGAAAATGGCCGTGGAGGGGGGCGATAGTCCTTCTTCACTATTAGATAATATTGAAAATAACGAGATAAAAGAAGGCTTGACAGAACTTCTTTTTGAGGACTTGCAAGATTTGCGCTTTGAAGATGCCTTGAAACAGGTAAAGATCCGGAAGCTCCAGCGTGACCTAGATGAACTTGACCGGATGATAGAACGGGAGCCGCAAAACCTGGAACTCCTCAAACAGAAACAAGAGCTTTCCATTAGCTATCGTCGCATGACCAAACGTGTGGTAAACAAAGTCCTCTTTCAGAGTGGACAGAATTGAAGGAGCAGGGATGATAACATACAACGAGTGTTTGAAAAAGCTGGTGGATCTGGGAAAAGATTCCGGCTACATCACGTTCAAACAGATCAACGATATCTTACCCAACAATCCCTATTTTTTGGATAAAGTCGATGACATCATCTTCGATCTCAGTGAAGAAGGGATCGAGATCATCGATGAAACCGAAAAGAAAGTAACCAAAGGCGGAGCTGCCATCCGCAAGCCCGCTGCAGCCAAAAAGTTTAAGACCAAGCGTTTCTATGACGACCCCGTGCGCATGTATTTACGTGAAATGGGCCGGGTTCCCCTTCTGGATCGCGAAGGTGAGGTGAGGGTCGCCAAGAAGATCGAGACCTATCAGAAGATGATCAATCAGAACGTCTTCAAATCCGGCAGCACTCTGCGGGAAATGTATAACTTCCTGCATCGCTACCGCGAACGCCGGGTGCGCCTGGATCAGATCTTCAAGGTGGATATAGGCACTTGGATAGAAAAGAATCAGGATGTCAAGATCATCGACGTCTTTAAAGATATCCTAAAAGATAACGACGTGCTGTTCGATAAGATCGGCGCTATTCTGGACAATTGCGATTTTGACGACACCGGCACCGCCAACCGCCAGGAAGAGATCGATGAGCTGCGTAACACGGTGATCGATACCTTCATGAAGCTTAATTACAATGATAAGCTCATCAAACGCATGGTTTACCGGGTGCGCAATCTGGTGGAACGCATCGAAGAATCTTACAACAGCATCACCGATCTCACCCGCATCAAACGTTATACCATAGATGAAATCTGCACCTTCGGACGCCGCGCCCGCAAGAGCGACGAGGATTTTGAAGAAGTCAGAGCAGAGACGGGAATTGATCCCAACATCTTCATCGAAACCCTGCGCAAGATCAAGAATGCCCGCCGCAAGATCCGCCGTGTGGAGCTTGAAACCAAGATGACCGGCAGCGAGCTGGTCTTCCTCCTGCGTGAGATCGACCGTGCTGAGCGCCATAAAGAAAAGGCTCAGAACGAGATGATCGAGGCCAACGTCCGCCTGGTGATCTCGATCGCCAAGCGTTACAACAACCGCGGTCTGGAATTCCTGGATCTGATCCAGGAAGGTAACACCGGTCTGATGCGTGCCGTGGAAAAATACGACTATCGCAAAGGCTATAAATTCAGCACCTATGCCACTTGGTGGATTCGCCAGGCCATTACCCGGGCTATTGCGGATCAGGCCCGAACTATTAGAATTCCGGTGCATATGGTAGAAACTATCAATAAGTTAATTAGGATTTCCCGTCAGCTTTTGCAAGAATTAGGACGTGAACCTCTCCCCGAAGAAATTGCCCGGGAAATGGATATCCCTGTGGAGCGGGTAAGGGAAATTATGAAAATTGCTCAAGAACCTGTATCTTTAGAGACTCCAATTGGTGAAGAAGAAGATTCTCACTTAGGGGATTTTATTGAAGATCAGGATGCGCCAGCACCAGCTGAGGCAGCTTCTTT
>JAKPXC010000015.1 GCA_029567705.1 Candidatus Cloacimonadota bacterium | reverse complement strand
CCCGAACACTTTGCTCGGGAAGAGTCGGCCAAGACTCGGTGAAGGCTCGGCGATACATTGGGAATGGACAGGTGACGAGCGCTGCCTTATCGTGTGCTGTCAAATCTCCAAAAAATCCTTACATAATTCGGTTTTGATGATCCCGCTAACTCCAATTTGGCAGAAACGTAGAGATATTTCCATGGGCTTCTTTCACGTAGGATTCATGCAGACGATCGAATAGTGATTGAGAGATGCAGAGTATAACATCCTTCTTCACCAATTATCTGCTTGACATATCTTTGGCTCTTACTTTAGTTTACGAATCGCTGAACAAGGGAGTTTGATATGAACAGAATGTTACTGGTTGTTTTACTCACTATGTTGCTCTTGCCTCTGTGTGCTGCCACATTGAACGATGGGGTTGTCACAGTAATGGGCAGCGGGTACTTCATGGAGCTTAAAGGTGATAGCGTCTTCATGTGTAACTACTACAAGGGAGATCAGTATCCTGAGATGAGTGGAGCCTATCAATTCTTGGCACAGACGACAATGATATTTCTGATGGTGATCCACGATTTTGATACTATCTCAAACTCCACTTGGAAGGATCAGATCGATCACGTGGATAAAATTGCCTGCCCCTGGACCAATGGCTTCAGCGGCTTCGTTGTATCCATTCCCATGGATGAAATCACTTATCGCTACGATATGGATGATCTCGAATCTATGGGTGAGGAAGAGCTGTTTCGGCGCATAAAAGAGTACATCAATTTCTATGGAGACAGGTCACCAATCTCTATGTATTAACTGCTGCCGAACTATTACTACATCCTGATCTATAAGCTCGAATAGCTTGAAAAAACGACATCGTCCGGGCAGCCGGGCGGTGTCGGATTACTGTATTCAGTGAGGGTCTACACCTAGGCTGGTGACGTGTATGCAGCATCGGACTTGACAGAAATCCCTGCTCGGGATTAATTGAGAACAAATCTCAATAGGAGTTACGATGCCGTCTCATTCAGAAGTATTTAGGAGCTTCCTGCAAAAGCGGGGCTTGAAGCTGACTCTGCCTAGGCAGCAGATTCTGGAAGCTGCGTTTTCGGTTCATGATCATTTTACCACGGAGCAGCTTTATAGAATCGTACGTGAGAAAACGGATCTGGTATCGCTGGCAACGGTTTACCGCACAATTCCTCTTCTTATCGAAGCCGGTTTGTTGCAGCAATCTCTCAGAACTTCGTCACGGGATACTTACGAGCATATTTTGGGGCATCCCAGGCATATTCATTGGATTTGCCGAATCTGCGGAGCTGTTTTGGAATCCGATCTGGAGGATGTGATGCCCATTCTGAAACAGGATTCTTCCAGGTACAAATTCAGCCTGGAAATGGTTACTCTGAATGTAACTGGCATCTGCTGGAAATGTCAGCAAAGTGAGAAAGATTCGCAATGAGTAAGATGCATGTGATCGCTTTAGTGGGAAATCCCAATGTAGGGAAGACCACATTGTTTAACGCGCTTACCGGTGCCAGGCAGACGGTTGGAAACTGGCCCGGCGTAACAGTGGAACATAAATCCGGCTACTTTTATCACGAGCATCAGAAGCTGGAGTTGATAGATTTGCCAGGGATATACTCCCTCTCTGCAAGCTCGCCGGACGAGCAGGTCTCCAGAGATTTTATCATAAACCAGAAGCCTGATCTGATCATCAATATCGTGGATGCTTCCAATCTGGAAAGGAACCTCTATCTCACGACCCAGCTCATGGAGATGCGGGTGCCGATGATGATTGTCTTTTCTATGACGGATATTGCGGAGCAGAACGAGGTGGAGATAGATTATCAGCACTTGGTTAGCCACTTGGGATTTGATGCTATACCGCTGCAACTCAATAAAAAGCATGATCTTGAACACTTGATTGGAAAGATACAGGAAAACCTGCATCGGGAAGTTCCGATCGTCGAGATCAAGTATGATGAGATCGTTGAGAAAGAGCTGGCGGCAATCGAGCAGCATCTGATAAACGCCGGAGAATCCATTATCTCAGGATCTCGCTGGACAGCTCTGAAACTGATTGAAGAGGATGCCCAAGTGCAAAAACAGATCAGTCCCCAGTGCCTGGAAGAGGTATCTATACATGTCCGGAATGTCTCCAAACATCGCCGTCAACCCGGCCCTGCTGTGATAGCTGATGACCGCTATGGTTTCATCCGCGGTTTGGTGAAGGATGTGGTGAAAAGAAAACGCAGATCTCCCTATACCTTTTCAGACAGAGTGGATCAATTGGTTTTGAACAAGGTTCTGGGCATGCCGATCTTTTTCTTGGTGATGTATCTGGTCTTTCTGGTAGCGGTGAGGTTCAGCCAACCCTTCGTTGATCTTATCGATACCGGATTTTCCTGGCTGTTTGTGGAGCAGTTTGGTTTGCTGCTGCAAAACCTGAATCTGCCATCCTGGCTGAGTTTTATTCTCACAGAGGGATTGGGTGGGGGCATCACCACGATCGGAACCTTTATCCCGCCCATTTTCTTTATCTACGTGAGTTTATCAATACTGGAAGATAGCGGATATATGGCACGGGCAGCTTTTCTATCGGATAAGTTCATGCGCAAGATTGGCCTGCCGGGGAAGGCTTTCATTCCGCTGCTGGTGGGTTTTGGATGCACCGTTCCGGCCATCATGGCCACCCGTACTCTGGAAAGCAAGCGGGATCGGGTCTTTGCTTCGCTTTTAGCGCCATTTATGTCCTGCGGGGCCAAGCTGCCGGTCTATACCTTCCTGGGTATGATGTTCTTTGCTCAAAGAGCCGATCTGCTGATCTTTGGGCTCTATCTGGGCGGAGTGGTGATGGCTCTGTTGACGGGGCTATTGCTCCGCAAGACTATCTTCCGGACTGATCCGGGGAACTTCGTGATGGAGCTTCCTCCCTATCATGTGCCAACCCTCAATGCTATCTTGTTACATACTTGGCACAGGCTTAAAGACTTCGTGTTAAGAGCTGGCAAGACGATCTTGATTGTGATAGTATTTATCAATATCTTACAGCTTATCTATGTGCCTAGCCCCTTCAGGAACGAAGAGGGCAAGCCGCAGAAAGAGACCGTGCTGCAGATTGGTGGTAAGGCCCTCACTCCCCTGCTGCATCCCATGGGGATAGAGAAGGAAAACTGGCAGGCCTCGGTAGCTCTGATCTCGGGGCTCTTTGCCAAGGAAGCCATAGTGGGCTCCCTGCAGAGCCTCTATCAGGCTGAAGGGAGTGAGGAGAAGCTAGAAAAGACTATTGGAGAACGCTTTGGATCCCTGAGCGCTATTCTGGCCTATCTGTTTTTTGTGATGCTCTATTCTCCCTGTGCTGCAGCTTTGGCGATGCTTTGGAAAGAGCATGGGGCAGGCTGGATGATCTTCTCGTTTGGATACCTAACTGTTTTGGCCTGGGCAGTGGCGACTTTGATCTACCAGTTAAGCCATTGGAGTTCTGAATCTCTTCTGTGGATCGGGGTGATTCTGGCTCTCGGCCTGGGCTTTTACCAGTTACTAAGAATTATTGGAAAGAAGGATAGAAATGTTATCAAGGCGTAATCAGGTTCGTCTCAGAAACTTTGGGCGCAGAATGCGGGGTGGAAGAAGAGTGTGCCGGGTATGTCCCGGAGATTGTGTGTCCCTTTCAGAGCTACCCACAGGAGCTAAGGGAAGGGTTCTTTGCAACAATGATACAAAGACCATCGAGCGCGGTCTGTATGAAAACTCTCTCGTGGAAGTCTATCGCAACGAGGAGGGAGAACCCAATCTCATCGTAGCAGTGGGGGACAGTCGTTACGTGCTGGATCGCAGGATAGCCAGCCTGATCCGGGTAAAGACTTTATAAGCAGCCAAATCGTTCTTGACAAAGCGCATTCTGTTAAAATCTTGGGTAGCTAAGCTAAATACTAATATGATAGAATAATACTTACTGGAGGATCCGAATGAAAACAGGTGGATGTCGTTATGGAACGCACCGAGTACTTGAGCCAAAGGGTGTGCTTCCGCAGCCTGCCCGGATTTTGGACAACAACATGGAAGAGATTTGGGATAACGAGCTTCTGCTCGATGTGATCCGTCTCAATGTAGATTCTGCTTCCTTTCACCAGATCAAGAATAAGCTTATCTCCCAGGGTCATGCAGACCTGGAGAAAGCCTTTGCCGAGCATGCCATCGATCTTACTACGCGTACCGGAAAACACAAGAATGAAGATACCGGAAGCGGGGGAATGCTGATAGGTCGTGTGGCGGCCATCGGGCCAAACTTTGAAATGAAAGATAAGATCAAGGTGGGGGATAAGGTAGCCAGCCTGGTTTCTCTTTCTCTCACACCTCTGAAGATCAAGAGTGTCAAGCGTGTGCTTCTGGATAAAGACCAAGTGGAGATCGAAGGACAAGCCATACTCTTCAGCAGCGGCATCTATGCCAAGCTGCCGGATGATATGGATGAAAACCTTGCTCTCAGCGTGCTGGACGTAGCAGGTGCTCCTGCACAGGCAGAACGCCTTTGCAAACCGGGAGATACAGTGGTGATCATCGGTGCCAATGGCAAAAGCGGAGTGCTCTGCAATGCCGTAGCCCGTGAAAGAGTGGGTGTTTCCGGTAAGGTGATCGGTATAGTCCGCAAGGAATCTTACATCCCCACCTGTAAAGAAACAGGCTGCCATGAAGTGATTATTGCCGATGCCACGGATGCTATCCGGATCCAGAAAGAAGTCTCCAAGCTTACCGATGGTAAGATGGCCGATGTAGTGATAAACGTGGTGAACGTTGAAGACACAGAGCTTCCTTCGGTGATGGCTTGCCGTGACAGAGGCATCGTGTATTACTTCAGCATGGCCACTTCCTTCACCAGAGCTGCTCTGGGTGCCGAAGGCATCGGGGCGGACGTTGATATGATCCTGGGCAATGGTTATGCTCACAACCATGCGATGATCTCTTTAGACCTTCTCAGACGCAATCCCACTCTCATGAAGCTCTTCAAGGAAAGATACACCGATTAATGGTGAGGTTCTTATGATTACAGATATCAAAAGCATTGCCACCGCCGAAGAATGGAATGATTGGCACTGGCAGCTTCGAAACCGGATAACCACTCCGGAAGAACTGAGGAAGTATATCGAGCTTCAGCCCGAGGAAGAAGCCGTGTTCAATGGTTCTTTCTCTTTCCGTATGGCTATCACGCCCTATTATCTGTCTCTGATAGATCACAGCAATCCTCTTGACCCTGTGCGTCTGCAAGCCATTCCACGCTTGGCAGAAAGCCTGGTGAATCCAATGGATATGGCCGATCCCCTCCATGAGGATGCCGATGCACCCGTTCCCGGAATGACGCACCGTTATCCGGATAGAGTGCTGCTGCTGCTCACAGACCAATGCGCCATGTATTGCCGGCACTGCACCCGCCGTCGTAAAGCGGGCGAACACGATGCCCCGATGCCCAAGGAAAACGTGGACAGAGCCATCGAATACATCCGTGAACACAAGGAAGTGCGCGACGTGGTGTTATCCGGC
>JAKPXC010000008.1 GCA_029567705.1 Candidatus Cloacimonadota bacterium | reverse complement strand
TGAGTCTGTACTGATTTCTCTAGCTCTCTTGCTAATTAACTCATTCTGTTCTAATACCAAGTTGGTTTTAAACTCCTCTAGAGCTCTATCATATTCATGTTTGATGGATTGCTCAATCCTTGTTCCAAGCCACTTTGTGATGATAAAATAGAGCAATACTCCCGCAACACCTGAGCCTATGAAACTTGATAACAAGATGTAAATCAAATCTTTCATATCAGTACCTCACATACGTCACTTCAAATGCCCTGCACTTCCTGTATCTCTGGTTCCTATTCTCCAGGGCAAAGGCGTCCTTATGATCAAATGGTTGGAAGATGTCCAGTCCTCTGCCAGGGATGATCTTCCATCCATTGTCGCTTTGGATGTAGCGGTCATGGATGGTATCGTCGATCTCATAAGTGAAAGTAATCCCTGCCAGGTTACATGAGCTTGCTATCTGCCGAAAATACTCATCCTGATTGGAGTCCTGATACTCACTGTGTTTGGTGATGAGATGCACTTCCACTTCATCGGCATCGGTTTTTATTGCTGCCACCACTTCCATGAATTCCATCAAATTGCGAGCCTGAAAAAAAGCACTGATAAAGGGATCCTTGATCTCAATTCGTTTCGAACCCTTCAGATATTTTGCAAAAAGCCTATGATAGGAGATCCCGGTCTGGTTATCCTGGATAGAGATATTTCCCTGCTTCAACATGGGCGTTTCTGGCGCATCTTTCTGTTGGGATCGAGTACTTTCACCAGATTCTGGTTCAGACGCCTCTGTGGGCTCATTTTCGTCATCTGGGGCAGAATCATTCGCATGGTAATAACGGGGGTATTGTATCTCCTCAGCGGTCTTGACAAAATGCAGGATTCCGTCATGATCAGTATAAGCAAAACGAACAGGTTCGTAGGTCTTGTCTATACGCATCAACTGGTCTTTCACACGTTTCCGGTTCTCCATTGCATACTCGAGCAATTCCTTAATCTCCCCAATTGAAGCTTTCTGATCCGGATAAATCACCTTCATCAAGCCGGAGAAGGTCTTCTGCACTCCATCCCGGTCACGAGTGGAAATGTCTGAAACCAGTTCGAAATACTCACGATAAAGGGCAGAAAAATCTTGATTGCGAAAAGCTCGCAGGATCTCCGCCAGGTAATCCACCACGAAGCCATAACCGGAAGAGAACATCTCGCCCCGGATGATCGGAACTTCCCAGCCCGGCAGATAGCCATGCAGCCTGTCCAAAAAGGCGGAATCATAATACTGTTCCGGTAGCTCATCAAAGAGATCAGAGTGCTTCAGCATATAAGCCACGTTATGCTGAGTGTTACCCACAAAGGTCATGGATGCCTCAGCCCCTAATGTCTCTATACCTCGGGAAAAAGTCTTGTTTGCCATATAGTTCTTCATGATGTCCACAAGGGCTTTATCAGCTTTCTTTTTGCGCCCGGCAAACTCATCAAAGGCCACCACATCCCAGAATCCCACCAATCCTATTCTGCCGTTGGAATTGTTCACAAAGAGCTTGGGGACTGACACCTCACCACCAGAGATCAAGATGCCATGCGGCGAGAACTCAGAATATATATGCGACTTACCGGTTCCCTTGGGACCCAACTCGATCAGGTTGTAGTTCCTTTCGCAATATGGTACCAGCCTGGTTAGCTGCATCAGTTTCAAGCGTCTGCTCATGAACTCCGGATTGAAGCCGATACTTTGGATCAATAGATCTATCCACTCATCACTGGTAAATTCATAGCGTTTCTGTAGAAAGCTCTCCATATCGAAGCGGGACATCTGGATCGGCTTGATTGAGTTCAGTAGCCAGGGACTGCTGTCCCTATCCTCGGTATAGCTATATTCCAGCTCCGCGATGCACCATACCCCACTCACTAAAAGTTTGGGATGGTTCTTCACGATCTCGGAACTTACCACAACTTTGGATATTCCCATATTGGAAAAACTTGCCTGATAGCAGTCCTTCTTCTCGTTGAGGGTCACGGCGATCTTGTCTATCACCTTATTGATCCGTGATTCACGCACGTTGGACTTGGTTAGTTCGGCATCCCGCCTGTGCACGTAATGCTTCTCCAGGATGCTTTTCACCGTCTCGATTCCAGCCTGAATCTCCGCTTCATCAGATGTGGCGCAATACTGCCCCAACAGGTATTCCAGCACATAGGTGGGAACTATGGCATTGCCTTTAACGGTTTTTACAAGGTCTTTCCGGACTACCAAGCCCTGAAAATGCTCGTTTATCTTCTTATCCAATCTATTCATCATCTCTCCTTCTAAAACCTAACACCTAAAACCTAACACCTAAAAATCAATCTCAAACATCCGCGAGATCGTGTAAGTCTCGCTGCGATACTCTTTGTACTTATCTGTCCCGGGGATCAGTTCATCCAGTCTGAGGATGGCGTCTCCTGCTTTATCTGCCTTAGTGGTAAGCGTTAGTCTGCATTCAATATCGCGGGCTTTATCACTGATCTCCCCGGAATCGAAGATCATAGTTTTAAGCTCGGATATGGCTTCTCCGGCACTATCATATAAAGCCACTCGCAGAGTCCTGCCCTGCATTTTCTCACTCACAGGTTGCACCTGATACAGCCTGAAGACCAAAACTCCGGAACTGATCGTCTTACCTCCGCTGCGCCTGATCTCCACATCTACCTGCGCCACATCGCTCACACGCTTCTTACTTACTTGCAAGAGGGGCAGGCAGATCTCCTGCAGAGACGCTCCGCCATGCACGTAGCGGCTTCCTGATCCGGCTTGCCGCATTCTTTGGCTTGCCAGCGGAATGGCGATTTGCACATCTCCACCGAGGCCCAGATCTTCCGCTTTATAGATCAGCAGATTGGGATTGTCCTCAATCTTGCTGCCAATGATGCATCGTCTGAGTTTCAGGTCATTCTCGCCCAGTTTGATCTTGTCATCCAGAAATTGATCCTCGCTCAGCTCATCACGTTGATACAGGAATCCGTGATCAGCGGTGATGATGATGTTGTTGGCATTGGCAGAGCTCATCTTGCGTACCAGCGTCAGCAGATCAGATAGAGCTGTCTCCACGGCTTCAAAGACCCTGGCTTCAGATCCTTTCTTGTCTCCGACTATATCAATGGCATCGTGATAGACATAGATCACGTCATACTCACGGTAAAGATTCCTGGCTTCCAGAAGAGGCATGGAAATCACATCTTCCGCTCTCAGAGCCAGACATCTATCCGGATGATACTTGTTCATGATTTTCATCCGGTTCTCAGTGCCGCTGCTACTGAGTCCATCTACCAGCACATTATGCTTAGTATCGAAGCTGATTGTCTCATGTGGTAAAAGTGCTGCCATTCCTACAGATGTGATACTCGGTAAGGTCCCAGCCATAGCACTCAGCTCCGCTTCAAAGCGGTCTTCCTTGCGGATCAGGCTCATCAGTTCGGCAGCAA
>JAKPXC010000204.1 GCA_029567705.1 Candidatus Cloacimonadota bacterium | reverse complement strand
CATGTCTTTCCTCATTTATCGCTTACATAGAGTTCTTTGCTATCCACCCCGTCCAGGCTGCCTTCGATGATTTTGGCGATGGAGAGTTCGGTCAGTTCGGTGCCCTGTATCATTTGCACCACGCTGATTTGAGCGATCTTTTCGCCGGGCAGTTCGATGGGCAGTGAGCTTTGGGGATTGATCACGGTCTTTCCGCGTTTGTAAACGTTGAACACATCGCCGGGCTTGATCCCCTGCAAAGCCCCGCCGGAGATGAACACCTTGTCCTGCTCCACGTTCAGCACATAGGACTTCCAGGGATCGTTATTGAGTTTGTTGATCAGGTTTTGGATCACGGCGCTGATGGCGGCGTCGATCGCTTTGTCGGGCAGGGTGTCGTCATAACTTGCGGTGGAGCCCATGCCCAGCACGGAGGCTGTTTCGCTGTAGGCTTCGCCCCGGCCTTCCTCGCCGAAAATGACCTGTCCGGTGCGGGTGTCCACTATGCGCAGGGTGACCTTGGCGTGGGCGGACTGCTTTTTGCTGCGGTCAACCAGTCCCACGTTTCCGGTGGTGTTGCGGCCAAATTCGGAAATTGAACCCAGGATGAGGTAGTCGGCGGGAATCTTGTGGCTTGTGATCTGGGCATAGTCCTGTTCGTTTTCCAGAGCCTGCAGGTCAGCCCTTTCGATCAGCAGAAAGCGGTTGGTGGCGGCCAGCTTGGCGGAAAGGATGTCGTTGGCTGCGCGGGAGAGCCGTTCGGCCGTGTCGCTGCCTTCGTTCAGGAAACTGGTTGCCAGGCGTGAGTCGTTGGTGAATCTGCCGATGGCCACCTTTCTTTTAAGGGTATAGGTTTCCTCTTGTTTGGGCTGGGCGTTCTCAGGCGGAATGGCAAGCACCGTGGCTTCCTTTTCTGGCCTGAATCCCGCGCAGGCCGAGAGCAGGATGGCCAGCAGCAGCGTGGGTATCGCGATGTATCTCATCTGAGTCTCCTTATCTGAAAAAGTATCTTACATCTTTCTCTGCCGCGGCAGGAATTTGTCAAGCAATATCGGGCTTTATCAGCCCATTCTGATCATTATGTTGCGGAAAACTGAGACTCCGCGGATGTCCTTTATAGCAGATTCCCGTAAAGCCTGGTCGCCAGTTGGAATGATGTGGAAGGGTATGCTGTCTGATTGACCGTGCCGGCAATGTAAAACCCTTTTTCCGGGTTGCAGTAGGCCAGGGCGCCGGAAAGCCCGGAATGGCCATACAGTTCGGGCAGGGGAATAATATAATTGAATATCCCGGGCAGTTTGTACAGGTGTATCCCCACTCCGGCACGCAAGGGTAAGAAGATCGGATTTGTGACCTTCATCTCCGGCAGGTATTCAGGCGGGAAAAGAACTCCCGCGAAGAAAGCCTCGATGAATTTCAGCATGTCGGAAGTAGTGGTCACGATGCCGCCATCAGCTCCGAAAGACGTCATCGCCAGGGGAATGTGGACTTCCCTGTCCTTGTAATACATATTACGCGGTCTGGTATCTGCCGCATCGAGATACAGATAGGTGCCGGTCATGCCAAGCGGCCCCGTGATCTGTTCATCTATGCAGGCAGCAAAAGGTTTGCCGTTGAGTTGCTCGACAATCTTCCCCAGAAGCTGGAAGTTGGTGTCGGAATAGAGCGCTTTGCCCTTTGTGTTGGGCGCAAAGCGGGGACGTATCCCCTTGCTAAGTTCAATGGCCTGCTCAAAGGTCCAATGCCTGTCTCTGCCCTGAAACAGTTCCTTCTCCAGGCTGTCGCCCTTATCGTTCCTGCCCTGGAAGTAATCAGGAATGCCAGAGGTGTGGGCCAGCAGGTTGCGGATGGAGATTTCCCCGGAATAGTCCCTGCCCTTGTAAACATGCAGCCCGTTCAGGATGGCGGGGCTGAAATACCGCGTCAGTTTATCATCCAGCTCCAGCTTTTTTTGCTGTCTGAGGCGCATGATGAGCGCGGTGGTGAACAGTTTGGTGGTGCTGGCTGTGAAATAGGGACTGTCAACTGCCAGATTGCCGCTTGCGCCGCTCCATTCAAAGTCTTTGTATTTCAACCGGAAAGTAGTCCCGAAGACCTTTCTTCCGTCAACTGCTTTGTCCAGTGTCTTTTGTAGTTTGTCTGCAATTGCTGTCATTATTGCTCCTTATGATCCGCCGTGGCTTCCTGCCGCGGAGTTCGATCCGGGAATCAACACCCCCGCGGTGGAAAGTATTCTCTGATCTTGTGTTGGAATTGAATCTAAACCTCCTCTTATCTGGGATGAATTTGTCAAGATGAAAGTGGTTTTGCGTTCACACCTGCCGGGTATAGACCCTCATAATTCTGATGAGGAAATGTGCCGGAAGCGGGAGAAGTGGCTCCAGAGCGAGGGCAGTCCAAAAACAGCTTGACAGAAAAAGGGCTTCCTAAATAATGGTAGAACCTGACGCGAGGTGGAGCAGTTGGTAGCTCGTCGGGCTCATAACCCGAAGGTCGAAGGTTCGAGTCCTTCCCTCGCTACCATTTTTTTATCGGTACTTTTTACCGATTTTTCCAAAGTGAATAGCGTGGCGGTGTAGCTCAGTTGGTTAGAGCGTCGGAATCATAATCCGCAGGTCCGGGGTTCAAATCCCTGCGCCGCTACCAGGTTTCACACAGGCGCCAGTAGCTCAGTAGGATAGAGCAGCAGCCTTCTAAGCTGCGGGTCAGGGGTTCGAATCCCTTCTGGCGTGCCAGCGTTGTATCGTGTGCCATAAATTTTCTGGTCTGTGGTGGGTGTAGTTCAATGGCAGAGCACCGGATTGTGGTTCCGGGCGTTGTGGGTTCGACTCCCATCACCCACCCCACTTTGTTTCTTGATTGAAAGGGATCGGCGATGAGATATTTCCTGGGTTTGGATATCGGAGGCACTGCCGTCAAATACGGAATAGGCAACTTATCCCAAGGTCTGATCGTTCAAGACAGTTTCCCCATGCAAGCCCATGATCTGGCGTCTTTTCAAGCGCTGATTCTCTCTAATGTCACTTCCCTCATCCAAAGATTTCCCCAATATCCCATTTCTGCCACCGGTGTGGGTACACCCGGCACGATTGAACTCACCAGCGGCTTGCTTCAAGGGGTGAATCCAAACTTGAAGTTCTGGCTGGGCAAGAATCCCGTATGTGTTCTCCCTGAAGCTATGCAGGTAGGGGCTTGCTGTGATAACGATGCCAATCTCATGACTCTTGCAGAAGCGCAAGGATATAGCGGAGTGGTGATGGGGCTCACCGTCGGCACCGGGATCGGCACCGGTTTGGCCCTGGATGGCAGAATCTACCGGGGTGCGCATGGTTATGCTATGGAACTGGGGCATATAAGCTTGGAAAGGGGTGGAAAACCATGTAAATGTGGTTTACAGGGCTGCCTCGAATCTTACAGTTCGGTCACAGGAATCCTGAGTTCAGCCGGGATGGTCAATTCTGTTTACAGTGATCTCTCTCTTTCCGAACTGATAGCGCAAAGCCATACCACACCAGCTTTGGCAGAGATCATAGACCATGCGCGCAGTTATTTGGTGCAAGCGCTGCAGATAGCAACTCTCGTTCTGGATCCGGCTCAGATCATATTAGGCGGCGGAGCTATGGATGCAGGGCTCTATGATGCCGCACAAGTGGCTCAGGAACTGCATTTATCCCTAGGACAGCATCCTCACCGTCCGGAGCTTTTCAAGGCACGCAGGGGTAATTCTGCGGGATTGATGGGTGCAATTCTTATGGCTGAACAAAGATTTGCAGATAAAGCGGAATAGAACTTGCATCTAAATTGAAGAAAAAGATGTGATAGGAGAGGAAATGAAACAGCTAGTAAAACTTGGCGTCCTGATTGGCTTATTTATGCTGTTGTTCACAGCTCTTTCGGCTGCGAGAAGCCCAAGGGTGGAAACCTTTGAGGTCAATCCCAACCCCATGTATAGAAACACAGTAGTTACCCTCACTTGCAGTGAGCTGGGCTTTCTTACCCTTTGGATTGAAGATGGCTCCGGAAACGTTGTTAAACAGCTTTACAGTGGAAATGTCCTGAAGGGCGTACAAGTCGAATGGAACCGTTATAGTGATTCCGGAGAGTATACTCCCAACGGAACTTATTATGTATGCGCAAATTACCAAGGACGTTATACCTCCACCAAGAAAACCCTGATATTGAAATAACCAGATCCATATATGAGAAATCCTACAGAAAAGAAGTCCCTGAGGGACTTTTTTTCTTTTACGGCAAACACGATCTACGAAGCCTTGCATTTAAGGGGCAATAAACACATCAGTTCCATGGTGATTCTGAGGCAGATTCTGTTTACAGGCTACGAAGCTCTGCCTTTGATTGGTTTCATCGCTCTTGCTATCGGAGCTTTGGTGATCCTGCAGGGTTACAGTCTGCTTTCCACATTTGGTCAAGGAAATCTGGTGCAAATGATTCTGGTAACGGTGGTTATCAACGAACTTTCGGCGGTGATAACGGCACTGGTCGTGATAGCCAGAAGCGGAACGGCCATATCCACCGAACTTGGAAACATGGTCGTAAATGGCGAGATTGACCTGCTGAAGTCCTTTGGTCTCTCTCCGATCAGCTATCTGGTGGTTTCCCGTCTTTATGGGGTGATGATAGCCATGGTGATCCTGACCCTGTATTTCAATGTGATAGCAGTATTGGGAGGCTGGCTCTTTGCGCAGATATTCAGCAGCATAGGCTTCAGTTACTTTATGGGAGAGTTCTTTTTACAGCTAAAGGGACCCAACCTTCTGATGATCATTCTCAAGCCTCTGGTCTTTGGTTTGATTATCGCCTTCGTTTCCAGTTATCAGGGAATGAGCGTGCAACGAGCCACCACGGAAGTGCCGCAACGCACGATCAAGGCCGTGATGCAATCAATTTCGCTGGTGATGATCAGTGATATTATCCTCACTTGGATCTTCTGGATGCTGACTGTATGATAGAGCTCAAGGGACTCGTTACATCTGCCATTCCTCAGGCCTTGGATCTATGCTTGAAGCTGGATCCGGTTACAGTGCTCAGATCCGCCAATCCGGAGCTGGCCTCGGGAGTGCTCAATGCCATTGTGGGCTTGGACAGGGTTTACTCCGGGAGAATCGAACTGGATGGGCAGCCTTTGAGCGATGTGCTTACCCGGGAAGCTTTGCCCAAGACTTTGGGTTACGTCTTTGCCGGGGGGATCATGCTCTCCAATCTGAACTTGCGGGAAAACCTGCTGCTGCCATATACTTTGGTGGCAGAAGAAGAAGGCTTTGAGCAGTTTGACAGGGAAGCAGCCAAGTGGATGGATGCCTTTCAACTCAAGGTGGATCTCTCGCTGCGTCCCGCCTTCGTGAGAGCTTCCGATCTGAAACTTTTAAGCTTGGTGCGGGCCTTGATCTTCAACCCCCGCATTCTGCTTCTGGACGATCCTTACTACCTCTTGAACCAGGATCAGCGCCAGCTCTGCTATCGGGTTTTACAGAGCATCAAGAACGAGCATTCCATGCTGATCAGCAGCCGAGATGATGACTTTTGTTGCCGTTTTGGCGCTGAATTAGTGGATTTATCTGAAGATAGCTCAGCTATTTCTTGACAAAAACCCGAGCTTCAATTCTATACTGTAACTCTGGGAGAAATGTATAAATGAACTATAAGATCAAGCATACCAAGCCGGTAGTGGTTACCTTCATACTGATACCACTCATCCTGCTGATCGTTGTGATGGTGGCTATTGCCATCCGGCAGAATCTGTTTGAGAAGAAAACTGTGTTTTATACCAGCCTGCAGAATGCTACGGGGATTTCCACCCAGACTCCCATTTTATACAAGGGCTTTGAGATCGGACGCCTGAAGAAATTCAAGCTTACTGAGAAGGGCAATATCCGTATCGAATTCTACATTCTGGAATCCTATCTGCACACTCTGGTGGATCCTTCTGTGATCCTGAGACAGACCAATCCGGTCACCAGCAAGACAATTCTGGAGTATATCCCGGATCTGCAGTCCAAGCAGAAGCTGGAGCCTGGTTCGCATATCCCCAGCACAGATTTTGCCGAAGGGAAAGCTCTGCTGCGACGCATCTCTCCGGCTCACAGCGATCCCATCACCGGGATTATTGAGGATCTTGCCACGATCACTCAAGAGCTGAATCAGGATAACAATCCCGACGCCGGCACCATCTTCCGCATCATGTACAATGCCGCCAATGCCACCGAGAAAGTGGATCAGAGCCTGTTGGAACTGCAGACCACTATGGCGGAGCTCAATCGCTTTTTAGTAAATATGAACCGGGATAATACCACCGATCAGGGCACTATCTTCCGTATTTTGAACAATGTGGCGGATATCACCAGCAGTCTGGAGAGTCAGACTGCTCAGATCGAAGGCATCATCAGATCTGCCGATGTGGCGGCGCGGAACTATTCCGATCCCGATAGCCTGGTGATCCGCATGATAGATCCCGATGGCACCATGCTGATCCGCCCTCTCAGCAACGTCTTGGTAACTCTCAATGCCTCATTGCGTGAAGCTCAGGGCATCCTGCAACTGGTGAATCGCAATAATCCCGAGATTCTGGTGATGATAAACAATCTCAACGAAACCATGAGCCGGGCCAGCCAGACCTTGGAGGCTCTGAACAACAATCCTTTACTGCGGGGCGGAATCACTACCACTGATACCCGGGCTTCCACCGGCGTTCAGCGCATAGGCGTGGTGCCCAATGAGTAGATATCTTCTCTTTAGCCTGGCCTTAGCTCTGCTTCTGGCAGGCTGTTCCAGCACCAGATTGCCTTTGCAGCCACAGGCCAAGTTCAATGCCGATAATGCTCTCAAACTGGCTCAGGATTATGAACTGCAGAGGCGCTATGCCAATGCCATAGATACCTATACTTTTGCCCTGGAGCTCTATGCTTCTTTTGCTGCTTCCGAGGGGCAAATGCACTGCCTGGCAGGGCTTGCCAGGATTGCTCATAGTCAGGCGGCAGATACCGAGGCGGAGGACTACCGTCTGCAGATGGAAGAGATTGTGCGGGATATTGCTCCCGAGACGGCTCCCATCCTGCTGCTTTACGATCTGCATTTGGCGTTGGACGCAGGGGACTATTCCCGTCTCAGCGAACAGGCGGTGCTTAGCCCAGGCTTGGATAAGACCGTGGAAATGCAGATTCTATCTTATCGTATTCAAGCAGATAGTTATTTGAAGAGAGCGGATAGAGACCAGGTGCGCAGGCTGGAACGTTTGGCCGCCAAGCATGTGAAGAAACCGCTGCGCAAACGCCAGATAAATCCCCAAATCCTGTCTCAGGCTTGTTATGCCTTGGCTTATCATCACTATACAGTGGAAAACTATCCCCGGGCAGAGAAGTATGTGGAGCTTTCCAACCGCATCGATTACAGCTACGGAAATTTTGGCAGCTATGCTTATGGACTCTGGCTGCAAGGCAGGATTCAAGCTGCCCTCTCTGATGAACCGGAAGCTCGTTCGTCCTATCTGAGAGCCCGGCAGATCTTTCAGAACTTTGCCAACCTACCCATGCTGGATCAGGTGGAACGGGATTTGAACACTTTAGAGGAGAATAGATGAATATACAAGGGAAACGGGCTTTAGTTCTGGGTGTGGCAAATAACTACTCGATAGCTTATGGAATTGCCAAGGCTTTGGCAGAAGGCGGTGCCGAGCTGATCCTCTCCTATGCCTCTCCGGCTCTGCTGAAGCGGGTGCTGCCCATTGCAGAAGAATTGGGTGCCAGGCACTGTATCGAGTGCGATGTCTCCAAGGATTACAGCATCCGGGAGCTCTTTTCGCAGGTGGCCAAGCTTTGGGATGGCATAGATATCATCGTGCACAGCGTAGCCTATGCTCCCAAAGAGGAACTCAATGGTGCATTCCACGAGTGTAGCCGCAACGGTTTCCTCACGGCCATGGATATCTCCGTCTATTCTCTGGTGGCCTGCCTTAGAGAAGCCAAACCCCTGATGAAACCCGGTGCCAGCGCCATCACCCTCTCCTACTACGGAGCTGAGAAAGTGGTACCGCACTATGGAGTGATGGGTGTGGCCAAAGCAGCTCTGGAAGCAAGCGTGCGTTATCTGGCACACAGCCTGGGACCGGATGGCATCCGGGTAAACGCCATCTCCGCCGGTCCGATCAAAACCTTGTCCTCTGCAGTTATTGGCGGGGTCAGCCAAATGCAGAAAAGGATAGAGAAGTCTGCTCCCCTGGAGCGTAACATTAGTTTGGAAGATATAGCCAAAACTGCCCTCTACCTGCTCTCGGATTATGCCTCGGGAGTGACGGGAGAGACCATTTATGTGGATGCCGGTATTAACATCATGGCATACTAATAACTTGATATGAAGAAATTTATCAATGCGTCCCTGCCAACCTCTTCTACTGCCTTTCGAAAGGTGGAGATACTCTTTGACGACAAGATCAGGAAGATATCCACAGACGAGATAGTGACAGAGGAGCCGGTTGAACTGATCGACCTCGAAGGTGCATTGGTCTTGCCCGGTGCTATCGATACCCACACTCATATTCTGGGAGATAGCGCTTCCCAAGCCAAGCAGATTCAAAGCTTCACCAAAGCTGCCCTTTCCGGTGGCTGGACCACAATCGCCGAGATGAGCTTTCACAGTGACAGACCGATCTTCAATCTGCAGGATGTCCAGAGTTTTAAGGACTTGGTGGAAGCCAACAGCCATGTCGATATGGCACTCTGGGGAAACGTGAATATTGCGGATTATCCCTACCACGCAGAAGCTGCTCAATTGCTCTGGACCAAAGGCGTGGTGGGCATTGCGCTCTTTTCTCCTTCGCCCAATCCTCATCTGCAGGAGATGAGTTTCGACGAGATCATGGATCTCTTCATGGATATCTACGAAAGCGATACAGCCTTCAGCTTTGAGGGCTATAACACTGAATTGAGCAAAAAATTCAGTTATGCTGCTCAACGTGATGCCATCAAGAAGTTACTGCGCCGCATGCAGGAGAATCCCATCCATATCCCCAAAGTCTCCTGCTGGGAAACCATCGAGTTCATCAATACCATCTCCAAGCGCTCGGACATCTCTTTTTCCATGTCCATCCGTGATCTGATGGATCTTTTGGATGGGGGAGGCAACAAACAGACCCGCCTGCTGGATTTGGTGGAGCACCAGATAGAATTCATGGATTTGCTCAAGACTAATAAAATCTATATGTTTGGCAACGACCTTGATTCCCTTGCGGATGCCAAAAGCGATGGCAGTGCCGGCAATCCTGCCAAGTTGGCTCAGTATTCCTATCTCTGGATGCTTTCCGAGCTCTGGAAAGCCCGTAAGATTCCCCTTGCTACCTGCCTGAAGATGATTTCCGAAAACCCGGCCAAGCGCCTGGGTTTATATCCTCAGAAGGGCTGCCTGGAAGCAGGATCGGATGCTGATTTTGTGATCTATGATCCGGAGGCCGTCACTCCAATGAAAGCCTTTGGCTACGAAAAGACCCTAACAGGTGCAATCCGTGAAGTTTACCTGCGGGGCCAAGCCATGGGCAACACAAACTCAAAACCTACCGGGGTTTATCTATCCCGGCAGACCAATCCCAAACGAAGATATAACAAGACAAGCTGGATATAGGAGTTAGAACAGATGGACCAGTATTTATCCCATATCACGACCAGCCTTTCAGCCCACCGCGAGATCAAATACACGGTGAGTGAAAAGCGCTGGCAGACCGATTTTTTGCGCTTTTATCAAAGCCAAACCAATTACAATATCAGCAAGGAAGCAATATCCCTGGATATGACTATCTACAAGGGAAAGAAATCCTATAGCTTCAGCATAGACGATCCCGATCTTACCAAGATAGACGCAGCGCTCTTCGATGCCCTTGGCATCATAGATAAGCTCCCCGAAGATCCGGATTTCGTGGATATCGAAGACGACCTTACGGAATCCCCTTACCGGAAGAAACCCAATAACATAGAGCTCATCCCTTTGGAAAAGAAGACAGCCCTGCTGGAAGAGATTGCCCAAGCGGTGGAGCCTCATAATTTCCAGATCTACGGTACCTTCATCTGCAACCGCGAAGAATACCGCCTGATCAATAGCAACGGCCTCTCTAAACACTGGGAACAATCTCCCATCTACCTGGAAGTGAAGGCTGTGCACAACGATTCTCAGATTACAGTGCTGGAGACCTTTGGTGGAGAGAATTTCGACCGCCTGGATAAAGACGTCTTCCTTTCCCGCCTGCTCAGCAAGATTGGCTATGCCTCCAACCCGGTGGTGGATGTGGAGCCCGGTAAGTATGACGTGGTTCTGGCTCCCCGCTGCATAGCAGAGTTTATCCATTACCTCGGCTATGGCATGAGCGCTCAGTCTCTGGACCAAAAGTCCAGTTACTTTGAAGGACGGTTGAATGAACAGATCTTCCCGGAGCAGATCACAATCACTGATGATCCCTCTGATAACGACCTCATCACCTCGGATTACAACGGCGATGGTCACGTATATACTCCCCTGACCCTCATAGAAAAGGGCGTCTTCAAGGCCTTCACCTGCAGTAATTACTTCCATCACAAGACTGGCTTGCCGAAGAACGGCAACACCGGCTCCTGCCTGAAACTGGCCCCCGGAGATAAGATTCTGGGAGAGCTGCTGGGGCAGATGCAGAACGGGCTTTACATCTCCAGCCTGCACTATATGAACTTCATCAATGCCAAGGAGACTTCCCTCACGGGGCTCACGCGGGACGGCACTTTCCTGGTGGAAAACGGTAAGATCACCAAAGTGGTAAATAACCTCCGTTTCACCGAGAAGATCGATCGTATCCTGAAGAACATTGTTGCCCTGGAAAACCGATGCGACACCATCCCCTTCTCGGATAATTACGGGATGTTCAGCGTTGAAGCCTCCAAAGCCCCGCACGTGCTGGTGAAAGACTTCAATATCACCTCCTCCACCCGCACCATCTAAGGAGAAATGAATGGAACAACTTATCAAATCCACCATAGAAAAGATTATCGCTTCAGGCGTGAGCTTTGCCGACGTCCGCATCACCGGGACAGACTACGAAGGCATCTATTTCCAAAACGGTTTCCTCAGAGATTACAGCAGCAGCAAGGATAGCTGGGCCATCGGCATCAGAGTGCTGATCAACGGTGCCTGGGGCTTTGCCGGCAGCATGAATCTTGACCCCGCCACCATCGACAAGCTTATCACAAGCGCCCGTAACAATGCCATCCAGGGCTCAAAATTCATGCGTAAAGCCGTGGAATTCCCCGCTCTCCCGCCCACGGTTGCCTCGTACTTTCACACACCGGAGATCAATCCCTTTGAGATGGATAAAGAAGAGAAGCTGAACTATCTGGCCTCTCTGGCCACAGCCATCAAGCCTCAGGGCAAGATCGTGCATTCCTATGTGGGAACAGAATTTTCCCGCCAGGAGAAGTTCTACATCAATACAGAAGGCTCCTATAGCCACACGGTTTTTTACAACAATCTGCCTCATATGAGTGTGATAGCGGCAGATGGCAATGGCATTCAAAGTCGTACCTGGCCGGGAGATATGAGTGCCGGCCGGGCAGGATTTGAGCTTCTTCATAAACAAAGGTTTACAGAGAACACCGAGCGGATCATGAAAGAAGCAACAGACCTGCTCTCGGCTCCGGTAATCACTGAAGACAAAGCTGATATCATCATCGGCGGCGGACATCTGGCATTGCAATTGCATGAATCAGTCGGTCACGCCACGGAAGCAGACCGCATCTTTGGCATGGAGATATCCTACGCCGGCAAGACCTTCGTGAAGCCTTCCATGCTTGGCAACTACCGGTATGGCAGCGAGATAGTGAATATCTACAGCGATAGCACCGATCCCCGCGGGATGGGCTATCATCCTCTGGATGACGAAGGTGTGCCCGGCAAACGCGTAGACATCATCAAAGACGGCATTCTCAAAGACCAGCAGACCTCCCGTCACATAGCCCACATGCTGGGGCTGGAGCCTTCATCAAACATGAAAGCTTCCTTTGCGGACGATTTTCCCCTAGTGCGCATGACCAATTTCTGCCTGGCTCCCGGATCGGGAAGCTTGGACGAACTCATCGCTGAAACAGAGCACGGTTACTTCCTGGATTTCACCAAGACCTGGTCTATCGACGATAACCGCAACAACTTCCAATTCACCACCGAGATCGGTTTCAAGATCGAAGACGGCAAGATCACCGGTATCGTGAAGGAACCCACATACTTCGGCATCACCCAGGATTTCTGGAATGCCTGCGACCGGATCTGCGGTCCCGAAGAATGGGATTATCACAGCACCTTCCATTGCGGAAAGGGCGAACCGGGGCAGATAATGAAGCTCTCCCACGGAGTTGCCCCGGCCAGATTTAAAAACATTAACGTGAGCGTTAAGATGTAATACCCAAGCTTAAATGGCGCGGTCGGAATGCTTCCGGTCGCGCCTTTTTATTTACGAGGAGTCCTTATGAAAACTATTGGTTCATTTATCCTGCTTATTCTCATCTGTACCACCCTGCCTGCCTTGCAGTTTGCCCGCTGGCATACCTCCATGGGGGATTTTACCTGCAAGCTCTATGACGATATCGTGCCCATCACAGCCGGGAACTTCATAGATCTGGCCAATAGCGGTTTTTACAACAACTTGATCTTTCATCGCGTGGTGGCTGGCTTTGTGATCCAGGATGGTTGTCCTTACGGCACCGGATACGGCGGCCCGGGTTACACTATCCCGGATGAGTTCTCTCCTCTATTGAATCATAATCAGGCCGGAACCCTTGCTATGGCACGCACTTC
>JAKPXC010000210.1 GCA_029567705.1 Candidatus Cloacimonadota bacterium | reverse complement strand
ATTGATGCCAGGACTGAAGGTGATATCTGCCAATTGGGAAAGCAGATAGGTCTGCCCATAGATCGCCACAGGAAGATTCCCCAGCTTTTCAGGGCTATCCAGAGAGCTTTCTTCCATCGAGACTCTGATATCATACTCGTTACCCTGCTCGCGGAATTGAGTGCTTACTGTGCCTTCAATCGCTGTGCGAATCGCCATCGCCAGATCATAGACCATAGCTCCAGCTTCAGACATTCTGTCACGTTTGGGCACAATGGTAATCTCGGCTCTGCCGGGACGTGTGCTGGTATCCAGGTTCATAATGCCAGGTGTGTCTTTTATAGCATCCAGAACGCTGGACTTGAGCTCTTCCAGCTTATCGTTGTCCTGGCCCTGCAGGAAGAATTCGATTCCTTGTCTAGCACCAAAGCGCCCTTGAGTCTTCACCATTATTTTGGTATTAGGGATATCAGCAAGGTCTTTGGAGAGCACGGAGATCATCTGGGTGGTGCTGAGCTTTCTCTGCTTGTAATGCACCAGCCGGACGTCTGCAGAAGCGATATTGGTGCTCTTATCAATGCGTCCGCTGGCACCGAGATTGGTTACGATGTGTTCCACTTCCTTGTGTTTAGCCAGCCTGGCATTCACAGTTTCAATGGTCTGAGCCGTTTGCTGCAGATTGTAGCCCTGAGGCAGCTCCACTGTAACGGTCAGGTTACCCTGATCCATTGTAGGCATCAGCTCAAAGCCTAAAAAAGGCACCAGGAAGAAAGACAGCACAAAGAGGATCAGAGCCAATCCCACAACAGCCCAGCCGCGTTTGCGGGTAACCATGAGCTTGCTGAGAGATCTGGAATACCAAGCACTGAACTTGGCAAAGGTAGCTTCGAACTTCCTGCCATACAGAGTAACTACTTTCTTGTGTGGCAATATGCGGGAAGCCAGCATGGGCACTATCGTGAAGGAACTGATAAGCGAAAAGATGGTGGCATAGGTCACTGTGAGACCAAACTCTTTGAAGAACTGACCCACCATGGAAGTCATTGTGGCAATAGGCAGGAACACCACTATATTGGTGAGTGTCGAAGCCAGCACTGCCACGGCTATCTCTGCCGTTCCTTTGTCTGAGGCTTCCACTCGGTCGTTACCCATATCCTTGTGCCTGAAGATGTTCTCCAACACCACCACACTATTTGCCACCAGAATACCCACTGAGGTCGAGAGTCCCATCAGGGTCATCACGTTGATAGTGAAGCCAGAGGCTTGCAGGAAGACAAAGGTGGAGATAATCGAGACCGGCATGGCAAGAGCCACGATCAAGGTGGAACGCAGATCATGCAGGAAGAGGAAGAGAATCAAGCCCGTGAGCAGGATACCCATCCAGATATTGCTCATTGTATCAGAGACTGTGAACTTGGTGAAGTCTGAATCGTCTCTGATGACCCTGAGCTCAGTGCCCTCAGGAAGCTCCTCCTGAATCTTGGGCAGTTGCTTTCTGATCTCGGAGGCGATATTGACGATGTTGCCATCGGGACTGTTGGTCAGAGAGATACGCACAATGTTGTGGTCAGATTCTTGCTTCTTCACATTGTAATACACAGCCCGCTCGCGAACTTCAGAGCTGGCATCTGTCACTTCTGCCAAAGCAGAAAGCTTCTTGGTGCCAAAGGAAGTGGGTATATCTGTGTTGGCGATCTCTTCCACAGATTGATATTCGCCCTTGAGACGAACGAAATATTCCTGAGACCCACGAGTGAAGTTTCCTCCAGGCATATCAAGGTTTTGAGCTGCCAGGATCTGTGTGAGCTGAGCCATCGAGATATTGTTCTCATAAACCACTCTATCGCTCATGCGGATGGAAATCTCACGCTGTTCACCCCCTGTCATGGTGACCTGAGCCACACCCTCAATCTGGGCAAAGCGGTCTTTCAGCTTGTTGTTGGCAAGCTCATACAGCTCTCGTCCATCCATGTTGCCGGACAGCACTATATCCATAAAGGGGAAGGCATTTATATCCAGCTTGGAGATAGTGGATTTCTGAGCCCCTGTGGGCATCTCAAAGGCTATGGCATCCACCTTGTCCTTCACTTCCTGATTGGCAAGGTCGATATCTTTGTTGATCTTGAACTGCACCATCACCAGGGAGACATTCTCCATGGAATAGCTTTGGATCAGATCGATCTGAGAGACGTTTGCGACTGCGTCCTCGATAGGTTTGGAGATCTGGGTCTCAATCTCCCGGGGACCAGCTCCGGGATAGATAGTCTGGATCAGCACATAAGGGATCTTCACGTCTGGCATCATCGTGAGCGGCATTCCCAAATAGCCGATCAGACCAAAGACCACAAAGACCAGCAGGGCCATCGTAACGAGCACTGGTCGTTTGATAGAGATTGTGGATAGAAACATTCTGGCTCCCTTTAAGGAATAATCTTGATCAGAGCGTTATCAGTCAGGAGGTTCATGCCTTGAGTGATCAATTGGTCACCTTCGCTTAAGCCTGAGATCACCTCAAAGCTCAGTTGGTTGTCCTGTCCTGTCTCGATGGGACGTTTGACAGCCTTGTCACTTTCTGCCACCCAGACAAACTTCTGGGCATTCTCTGTGATAATGTGTTGACGTTCCACGACTATGGAATTGGGCTTGTTTGCCACAATCAGTTTCACCTGGGCTGTCACGCCGTAGCTGATGCCCCGTCCTGAAGCGGGGAAGAGGGCTTCCACTCTGAAGGCTTTGCGGTTGGGATCAAGGGCAAGGGCTATCTGAGACACTCTGCCATTTACTGTGTTGCCATTCCAAGTGGCTTGCACGCTCATTCCGCGTCTGATCTTGGCGATGTCAGATTCGGGAACGTTGATCACAGCCTTGAATCCGCTTCCACCAGCTATTGTAAACAGAGGCTGGCCGGGATAGCTGCGTTCACCCTGTGCTACCATGATGTTGGTGATCACTCCGCTAAAGGGTGCCGTGATCTTGATCATGGCGTCTGAGGCTGCCAGATTGGCTCTGGCGACGTCGTAGCCGGCTCTGGCATTATCCAGATCCTGCTGGGAGATGGCTCCCTCGCCAAAGAGACGCTGCATTCTTTCATAGACCAATCTTGCGTTTTCAAAGCCTGTTCTGGCCTGATCGTTCTGTGCCTGAGGTGAATTGGCAGGGAAGGATACGATCAATTGACCTGCAGTGACTCTGTCGCCGATTCTGGCATGGATTCTGGTGATCACATCTGCCAGCATGGCTGTGGAAGTGCTTTCTTCAGCTCCTGTCAGAGTAGCATTGTAGATCAGTTCCTGGCTAAAGGTTCCTGGAGCTACAGCTTGAACCTTCACAGGCACGCCTTCGCTCTGCTGGATCTGTTCGATGCTGGCTCCTGCCTTGGTCTTCTTGCCACAAGCAAAGAGGGCAAGCAGCATTATCAATAGGGTTACAAGTATTATCTTCTTCATGAAACACTCCCTTAAAAGTCTATTCCCATGGATTTTGTAAGTTTCAGATCTGCCAGGATCAACTGGTAGATGGCATTGTAATATTCCAGGCGGATGGCAGAAAGCATGGTCTGGGCATCAAAGACCTCCAGTTGTATTCCCACCTGGTTGTCAAAACGGTATTGAGCCAGCTCCAGGCTACGTTCTGCCAATTGGATGTTCTGAGTCTGGATTGCCATGTTTTCCTTGGCATGCACCCAGCTCAGGTAGTTCTGTTTCACTTCCAGACCAATGAGGTCTTGGTAATCTCGTTCCTGCAGCCTGGCTTGAATCCAGCCATGACGGGTCTGTGCCCGCTTGGCGGAATTGGATAGACCTGTGAAGATAGGTATCTGGAAGCCTATGCCCACAGAATACATCGTTCCAAAGTCGTCGCCTTCGATAGCGTATTCGTCTGCTTTGGTATAGACGGAGTAATCTGCCGAAAGAGCCACATTGGGCAGGTAGTTACCTTTCTCGGCATTGTATTTGATCTGGTTCACTTCTGTGTTGATGGCTGCCAAACGCAGCTCCAATCTATTTGTCCTGGCGCTTTGCACCACTTCTTCTTCGGTCAGGCGCCAGCCCAATGCTCCGCAATTTTGCTCGGCCTGCATGAAGGTTTTCGCGCCGGGAATGGGGACCGCCCCCTTGCACATCACCCAGTTCAAGGCCACCTGAGCGGATGTTTTTCCGGCATGGTCAGCGCCGATCTTTTTCATTTGATCCAGCAGCGGCTTGACCGCAGCCAGGTACTTGCGCGTATAGGCGCGGAAACGGAAGCCCTGCGGCGGGTTGTTTTCGGTGTATTTGCCGGTCAGCATGCCCTTGGCCAGTGGACTGTAGGCGATGACGGTGATGCCCTGCTCCTGACACTGCTGCAGCAGGCCGTTCTTTTCAATCG
>JAKPXC010000098.1 GCA_029567705.1 Candidatus Cloacimonadota bacterium | reverse complement strand
ACAGGGGAGAGATAATCTAAGAAAATTATACTTGACGTGATATTATGTTTTAAATACGGTGATTTTGAGAGCTTTGTCATTGCTTTTAGAAAAGTATGGTCAATGATGAGGCTCTTGAATTGCAAGGTTTACCGAGCCCACTGGTCTGAGACACAGAAATTGGCTGAAGAGTGTATTCCGCGCAAATGAACCTTGCCACAAAGGATGATATCATGAGATCTGCAATAATGAGTTTTTTTCTGAGTTGCACCTGTGCCTGGATTTTGGCACAAACCGCCATTGCGCCTGCAGGTGAAGGTTCTTTCAATAATCCATATCAGATATCATCTCTTCAGAATCTATACTGGATCGCTGCCTCCGATGACATTGTCCCCTCTCCAAGCCAGCAAAGCCGCTGGTCAAGCAACTATATTCAGCTTGCCGATATTGACGCTACCTCTACCGCGACCTGGTTTGATGGACAGGGCTGGAGTCCGATTGGAAGATACATCGATGAGGGTGATCCGGATAACTTGCCTTTTACGGGGAGCTACAACGGAGGGGATCATGTGATCAACGGAATCCATATCTACCTCCCCTCTACCCTTGTTGTAGGTTTTTTTGGATACATTGAGGGCGGAATGATCACAAACCTTGGCTTAAGCAATGTGGAAGTGAGGGGTGGATGGGATGTCGGCAGCCTGGTGGGGTATCAAAGATATAACTCTGTTGTGGACAATTGCCACAGCTCCGGAAACGTGAATGGTCATATCTGGGTTGGCGGATTAGTGGGCACACAGCAGTATAACTCCACCATCAGCAACTGCCACAGCTCCGGAACAGTGAACGTAGGCGGTGGCTACGCAGGGGGCATCCTTGCACATCAACAAATCCTCTGCACCGTTATTAACTGCAGCAGCACTGTAACCGTAAGCGGTGGACAGGCAAATGTTGGAGGTTTGGTGGGTGAACAGGAAGGTTCCTCCATCAGCAAGAGCTTTTATAAAGGTAATGTAAACGGTCAATCGTATGTAGGTGGCTTGGTTGGGAATAGTATATGGAGTTCTACCATCAGCAGCAGCTATAGCCTGGGCACAATAAGAGGAACCTCTGTTGTTGGTGGTTTGGTAGGCTCTCAGCAGGAATCTTTCATCAACGACTGTTATAGTATGGCGAATGTATATGGAGGAGCTTTCATCGGCGGCCTTGTAGCTTCGATGGCGGATGCCACTATCACCAATAGTTATTGCGCAGGGCAGGTAAGCGGACAATCCACGGTAGGCGGATTGGTGGGATCGCATCTAGGCTCCAGAGCAATCTGCAGTTATTGGAACATTGAGACAACCGGACAAACTACCAGCGTTTGTGGGAACGGCAGGTTGACTGAAGAAATGACCTTTCCCCACGCCGCCAACACCTATCTCAACTGGAGTTTTACCGATATATGGGCAGTGGATACGAGCTTCTCAATCAATTCCGGATATCCCTATCTCAGCGACGTGCCGGTTTCGTCAGAAGACGATGTCAGTACAGAGCTGGAAGAGCCTTATCTTCGGAACTATCCCAATCCCTTCA
>JAKPXC010000092.1 GCA_029567705.1 Candidatus Cloacimonadota bacterium | reverse complement strand
GCGGATGCGTCCACGCTCGTTTTGAGAATAGATCTTGCGGGAGATGGCGATCTTGGATTTATTGGGGAAGAGCACCAGGTATTTGCCGGGAATGGATATTTGGCCTGTGAGGCGGGCGCCTTTGGAGCCGATGGGGCCTTTGTGCACCTGGACAATGATCTCCTGGCCGGATTTGATCAATTGGCCGATCTTGGAGGAATCGGCAGGATTGGGACGCTTGGCGGGTCTGTTGTCCTCAAATACATCCAGGAAATCCAGCACAATGTCTGAATAATGCAGGAAGGCAGTGCGTTCCAGCCCTATGTCTATGAAGGCGGCACCCATGCCGGGAAGGACGTCTTTGACTATGCCTTTATAGATGTTGCCGACGGGGTTTTGTTTGTCGGGACGCTCCACAAAGAGCTCGACCAGACGGTTCTCTTCCAGAACTGCCACCCGCTTTTCCAAGGGGTGGACGTTCACTATTATTTCGGTGTTTAAGTTGTCTTTTTTCATGTTATTCCATATTGTATGGCAGGTAATAAAGCCACTGCCGGGCTTTCAGAGTATCCACGAAACGTTGCGCCAGGGCTTCGGGGCTGAGCTCTTGCTTGTGCAGCAGGGAGGCAGCAAACATGGGATTGTCCTTCATCTCCATGATAAGCTCGTAAAAACCCTTCTTGCCGGGGTAGTTCTGCACTTGGTATGTGGTAAGCTTGGCCAGTTCCGCCGCTTTGGCGATGGCCTCTTTGAGGCCTCCAATCTCGTCGATGAGTTTGTTTTCCTTGGCATCAGCAGCACTGAAGACACGGCCTTCGGCCACAGCTTGGATTTCTTCGGGGCTGATTCCACGGGCATCCATAACTCTTTGTTTGAATTCTGTATAGACTCCGGTGGAGTTTCTGCGCAGGGATTCGATGAACTCCGGATCGTAAGGATTCAGGGGATCTGCTGCCGTGGCAAACTTGCCGTAGCCGAAGCTTTCGCTGCGCAGACCGATCTTTCTTCCCAAACCTGAGGCTTCGGGGATCATCATGATCACGCCGATGGAGCCTGTAATGGTAAGCTCATCGGCAAAAATGTAATTTGAGGCACAACTGATGTAGTAACCACCACTGGCTGCCACGCCGTTCATGGAGACAACGATCGGGATGCGGGCTTTGAGGTGACTCAGCTTGCGATGGATCAGTTCGGATTCCAGAGCGCTGCCGCCGGGGCTATTGACGCGGAGCACCACGGCTTTGATGGAGCTGTCGTCCTCAATGTCTTCAATAATGTTTTGCACCTTGGCAGCGCTGATGATGCCTTCGCTGCCGTAACCGGTATTGGCAGGAGATATCTCGCCATTCAAGTTGATGACGGCGATGCGCTGGCTTCCCATATTGAGCTGAGCTTTGTCTGAATACTTGGTGATATTGATGGAATTGGCTTTCCTGATGCCCAGTCTGTCCCAAAGCTCTTCTTTATCCGTGAGGCCATCCACCAGCTTCATCTCCAGTGCCTGACTGCCGTTGATGAAGAAATCGGCGCGTTCTTCAAAGATGAGCCTTGCTTCCTCAGCAGTGATGCCACGGCTCTGAGCCAAGGCGCTCAACAGCACATCGTATCTGCCACGCAGAGCACGTTCCAGATTGGCACGGGTGCCAGCGGAGAGAGAAGTCTGAGAATAAGGCTCTCCAGCTCCCTTGAACTCACCGGATTGCAGCACGTGCATCTTCACGCCTATCTTATCCAGCAGTTCCTTGTAAAACATTACGTTGGCAGAGACGCCATCCAGCATCAAACCGGCGGAGGCGGAAGGATCCATGTAGATACTGTCGGCAGCCAGGGAGAGGAAGTAATCTCTTTGACCCCAGGTGGAACCGTAAGCAATGACGGGCTTGCCGCTTTGACGAAAGTCCTGCAGAGCCAACACGAGCTCACGAACCGAGCTGTAACTCACTGCCATGAAGCTGGGCTCCAGCATGATACCCTTGATGTTCTTGTCTTCGGCGGCATAACGGATTCTGCGGGTCATGTCTTCCACAGAGGCTTGACCACCCATCCAGAAAGAACCCATCTCCACTTCGTTGTATTCTTTGATTATGCCGCGTGGATTGATCAGCAGCCAGCTGTTCTTTGCCACAGTGGTTTTGCCTGTGCCCATAAAGGTCTTTCCGGAAGAATAACCCAGCCAGAAAGCCCCTATTGCTAAGATCACGAATATGACCAAAGCGAGAATAAAGTAACCTGTGTTCTTTTTCATGATACACTCCTAAAAAGTATTGATGCACCTCTGATTAGTGAGGATTGAGCAGTTCCTTCAGTACAGAAGGGATAGTGTGGTAAACGGAAGGAAACGCAGTTGTTAAAATACAAAAATGGCGGAGATGTAGGGATTCGAACCCTAGATACGCTTTCACGTATACACGATTTCCAATCGTGCTCCTTAAACCAGCTCGGACACATCTCCGTCCCAAGTTGAGACAGCTTTTTTTCTGCTGCCTTTTCTGTCAATTGCTTTTCAATGTTTGAAATGGCGCACTCCGGTAAAGACCATGGCGATATCCAGTTCATTGCAAGCCCGGATCACTTCCTCGTCACCTTTGGAACCACCGGGCTGGATCACTGCCTTGATGCCGTGTTGATAGAGCTCATCGATGGAATCCCTGAAGGGGAAGTAACCATCTGAAGCGCAGATGGCAGAGCTGGGATCATGGCCGAACTTCTTGGCTTTCATGATGGCTATGGTGGTGGAATCCACCCGGCTGGTCTGGCCAAAGCCCAGTCCTATGGCTTTGTCCCTGGTAGTGAGAGCGATGGCGTTTGAATTCAGATAGGACACACACTTCCAGCCAAAGATCATAGCTTCAAACTCCTCCTGAGAAGGCTGCCGCTTGGTAACTACCTTCCAATCGTCTATACCTTCCGGACAGAGATCCCAATCCTGCACCAGATATCCCCAGGTGAGGGCTTTTAGCTGGTAAGGATTGGCAGGCTTGGCGATAAACTCCTCATCATAACGTATCAACCGGCGGTCTTTCTTCTTCTGCAGGCTTTCCAAAACCCCTGGTTCATAAGCCGGAGCTATGATGATCTCGGTGAAGATTTTGTTGATCAGAACCGCAGATTCGAGATCCAGAGGACGGTTCACCACCACGATTCCCCCGTAGGGAGAGACGGTATCCGTCGAGAAAGCTTTGCGGTAAGCATCGGCAAGGGAATAACCGCTACCCAGTCCGCAGGGATTGGTATGCTTGAAGATAATGACGGTAGGTTCTTTGTACAAACGGATGGCACGGAGCGCAGCATCGATATCCAGAAGATTGTTGTAAGATAACACCTTGCCGTGGATCAAATCCCAGCCCTGACGGCGATCTGTGTAGAAACCTGCCCGTTGATGCGGGTTTTCGCCATAGCGCAGATCGTAGTGCAGTGTGCAGGACAGATCGATGTAGGCGGGAATGCGGGGAGCTATCTCGCCCTGGGCATAGGCTTCCTCAAAGTAATCCGCCACATCGGCATCATAGTGTGAAACCTTGGCAAAAGCCCTGAAAGCCAGATTCAAGCGCGAGGTTTCGGGAATCTCGCCCTCGTTCCGCAGATAATCCAGCGTGGGCTGATAGTCATTGGGATGGGTCAGAACTGCCACATGCCGGTAGTTCTTTGCTGCTGCACGCAGGAGGGAAGGGCCGCCAATATCGATATTTTCGATGATCTGTTCCCGGGTGGATTTGGGATCGGCCAGCACTTTGGCAAAAGGATAGAGATTCACAATCACGATATCAATATGATCGATCTCCATCTGTTTCATAGTCTTGGCATGCTCGGGATTACTCCGGTCGGCCAGGATACCTGCATGGATTATCGGGTGCAGAGTCTTCACTCTTCCGCCCAGGATTTCCGGGAAACCGGTGAGATCGGAGACCTCCACCACTTTCTTGCAGAACTGCTTCAAATGACGTGCCGTGGATGAGGTGGAAAGGATGGTAAAGCCCAGCTTCTCCAGCTCGATGGCCACAGCTTCGATGCCGGATTTGTCGAACACGCTGATCAAAGCATATTTGGTCATTCTTCTTCCTCTTCTATTTCATTTATTAATTCTTTCAAGTCACTGCGCCGGATATAACTTTCCAGCCTCTTGTTCAATGTGCGGTTGCTATACATCTCCATCGTGATCCGCACCACCCGTTTGGGTTCATTCTTGGCCACGGAGAGCTTATTCCCCTGATCCAGCACGGAAATCAGCACAATACCACCAATAATCACCACCCAGTTCACATAGATCCAGAGCAGTGTGATAGGCAGGATGGAGAGATAGCCATAGACTGCCTGATAGTTCGTGAGATTGTAGATATACCAATCAAACAGGCTCTTGATCATAGTCCAGACCACAGTCGTCCAGAAAGCTCCCCGAAACAGAGCTCCCCGTTTCACCCGAATAGACGGCAGGATCAGATAGAGAAAGATCAGGGCAAAGAACTGCAGGAAGAAGGGGATAATATTCAAAAGCTGTTGCGTGAGAAAAGAGTATTTGAGCAGCTTACCGATCAGAGGCATGGAGCTGGTGGAAAAGAGCACCAGCATGATCAGAATCCCCACGATCAATGTTCCAAAGAACTTGATGATATAGCTCAGCCAGTCCAGCACCGGGCTCTCGTCCATGCTGAGGATTCTATCAAAAGTATTCCTGATCACCCTGAACAGCGAATATGAGGAAAAGATCAGCAGGATAAAACCAAAAGTGTTGAAGCCCGTTCTTTGCTGCAGAAGCCCACCGATAAAGCTGGTAACCGCCGCCGCGGAATTGGGCATCAGGTTGTTGACCAGCAGATCATTTATCTTGCCTCTCAGATCCAAAAACGGCAGATCAGGAATTATCAGCACGATGAAAGTAATAAAAGGAATAAAACCCAGCAGAGTGATATAGGTGAGAGAGGCAGATTCTTTCAGCACACCCTCGGTGGTCACCCGCTTATAAAAGACCCTCAGAAAGCTCCAGCTATTCTTCAGAATGAGCTTGCGCTTGCGGGGATGGGTAAAGACGTCGTATAGCACCACGAAATCCCGGAACGGCATCTTCAGATAGGTGAGCAGAAAATCCCGCAAGCTTATCCAGAAGGGAATCTTTGCCTGCTTCATCACTCTTCCCTCAAGGCCAAAACGGGATCCAGATTGCTGGCTCTCACGGCTGGCAGAATGCCAAAGATCAGCCCCACACCCACGGAGACGAATAACGCTACCCAAACCATCTGCGCAGAAGCTGCCACTTCCACGCCCAGATACTTACCCACCACGCCCAGAATGGAATAACCCGCCACCACGCCGAAGACTCCTCCCAAACCTGTGATCAGAACCGTCTGCACCAGAAACTGAGTAAAGATATCCCGGCGCCGGGCTCCAATCGCCAGCCGCACACCGATCTCCCGGGTGCGTTCCTTGATGGAAGCCAGCATGATATTCATAATCACTATCCCGCCCACCAGCAGCGAGATCACGGCGATCATCACAAAGATCACGGAAAAGATCATGCTGTTCTGCTTCATCTGCTGCATTTGCTCGCTTGCGCTCACGATGGAGAAAAGCCGTTTGCCGCCCTTGAGGTTCAGCACCAGTTCCTCCACCTTGCGGCGCAGCGCTCCGGCAGATTCGGTATCCTTGGCTTTGAGCTCCAGACTGCTGATCTGCTGGTTGGGATCGATCTTATTTATCATGGTGGAAAGTGGCACATAGGCACGTCTGTTCAGGTATTCCAGCATGTTACCCTGAAAGGGACCGCCCATGGAATCCATCTGGCGTTCTTTCATCACGCCAATCACTTCCAGTTGAGTGGCTTTCAGGGAACTTTCGGCTTCTCCGGAGGAGTTGTAAGACACCGTTTCGGAGCTGAGAGTAACGAGCTGTCCCAAAGGATTGCGGGAGCCAAAAATCTCCCGCGCCACAGTGGAACCCAGCACGACCACATTATTGTTTTCCTGGATATCCAGTTCTTTGATGAAACGGCCTTTATCCGGACGCCAATCCTCCACCAGAACCATATCCGGCATCACTCCCTGCAGATCTGCCATAGTTTTATTCTCCCCCCGGCTCAGCTCGGCATCGCCTTTGCTGATGGTAGAGTTAAAAGCTGCCAGCTCTGGCAGTTGCTCCTGCAGATAGTTTATCTCTCTTAAGTTAAATTCTGCTTTGCCACCCTTGGAGAAGTCGTAGCTCCAATTGCGTTCCACATCTATGCGGGTAAGCCCACCCCGTTCGTTCATCCACTTCATGGTGGATTTATTCATGCCATTCACAATGGCCAAGACCACCATGATGGACATCACACCCAGCACGATCCCAAAGATGGTTACGATGCTGCGGACCTTCCGGGTCCAGATATCAGCAAAGCCGATGTGGAGGGATTCAGCCAGCGAGATCGCCATCTTGGATATTTCCGTCCATGATTCTGATCACCCGGTCTGCCCTGGCAGCCACCGCAGAATCATGAGTAACCATGATCACGGTGTTTCCGGCCTGATGCAGCTTGTTAAAGATCTCCAGGATGTCTCCCCCGGACTGGGAATCCAGGTTTCCGGTGGGTTCATCGGCCAGAAGAATGGAAGGCTCGTTCACAATAGCCCGGGCGATAGCCACACGCTGCCTCTGACCTCCTGAAAGCTCCGAGGGCTTGTGCCTGAGGCGATCTTCCAGCCCCACACTGGCAAGGATCTCTATGGCCTTATGGCTACGCTTGCGCACTGCCAAACCACTATACATCAGAGGCAGTTCCACGTTCTTCTGTATATTCAAGTGAGGCAGCAGATTGAAGGATTGAAACACAAAGCCGATCTTCTTGTTGCGAATTTGAGACAACGCACTTTTAGGAAGAGCGCTAACCAATTGATCATCAAGATAATAATCACCATAAGTGGGACGATCCAGACAACCGATAATATGCATCAATGTGCTCTTGCCGGAACCCGATGGCCCCATAATTGCCACGAATTCCCCCTTGCGGATATTGAGGTCAACACCGCATAAAGCTCTCACCTTGATCTTGCCAAGGTCATAATCCTTAATCATTTGGCTTATTCGGATAACATCCATAACAAAACTCCACCTATTCTATTCATGCTTTTGATTTGCCCCAAATTGTCAAGTTCAATCGACTGGGCAGCGGAGTCAGCACACCGCCACTCCACCACTTCACCACTCCACCACTTTATAAACCACAGAGGACACGGAGAAAAGCAGAGAACAGCAGAGTTTTCATTTTTTAAAACAGAGTAAAAAAGTAAAAGAGATATTACGTAGAGCAGGATTCCAATCCTGCTGCTGGAGTTTGGACATTAACTACTGGTTTACGGACATAGCAGTTCCCAAGTTTAGGTTGATGTTTATGGTTTTCTGCAGTTCTTGATCACTCATTAGTTCTTTACGCATGAGGTTTACCAGGTCGTTGCACGACGGTCTTAC
>JAKPXC010000079.1 GCA_029567705.1 Candidatus Cloacimonadota bacterium | reverse complement strand
GTTGAGCTACATCGGCACTGGGTTTTGCCAATCAATTTGAATCCCAAAAATTTGTCAACCACTTTTTTGACTATCACTCTATGAACAGATGTTTGAGCAAGCTTTTTGGTAGCCCGCTTCTTGTCAATGGGAAATTAGCGCTTTTTTGCTGCTCCGTTCATACCAAACTGCAACCATGACCAATAAGATACCGGTCACTATCAGGATCGATTCCACAGAGACAGCATCTGCCAGCGGACCGAAGAGCATTATTCCGATCGGCATAGCGCTCACAGAAACTATTTGCAGTATGGAGAATACGCGTCCCAGCATGTCTTCCCGGGTCTGTTCCTGCACAAAGACAGTCTCAGACGTGATCAGCAGCGGTAAAAACAAGCCTGCCGTGCCCATGATGCAGAGATAGAGAACAAAGCTAGGGGCTATGCCCAACAGCGCAAAGAGAATTCCAAAGGCCACTAAACTAAGGGCTATCATCCGCACCTTATCCTTGAAGTCCCCATGTAGCGAGATCAGTATTCCGCCCACTAGCGAGCCGACCGTCCAGACCATCTCATTCACGGTTAGTCTCCAAACATCTCCGCCAAAACTCCTGCCCACCTGCAGCGGTGTGAGAATAATGGCAGGTGTCATCAGGAAAAAGGAGAAGCCATAACACAACACTATCCGCTTCAGAAGCGGATGGTTAAAAGTATAGCCAAAGCCCTCTTTAAGATCTTTGAAGATCGTATTTTTGACTTTGATTCCTGGATTCTTCTCTATCTTGATGAGTGCCAGGATCCCAACTGCCAATGAAGCTGTGATCACATCCACGAAAAATGCCCAGGAAATATCCAGCCAGCCCAGCAGCAAGCCTCCTGCAGCCGGGGCTAGCAGCATCAGAGCAGAGGAGAGAGATTGATTCACTGCCTGCACCCGGGTGAGCCCTTCCGGTGGCACCAATTGAGGGTAGATGGCATTTACCGCAGGAGTCTGAACCCCGCTGCCCAGGGCTCGCACGGCTGAAACTGCCAGTAGCAGCCAGATCTGCCTGAATCCTGCGATGTAAAACAAAGCGAGCCCCAATGTGGCAAGAGCCACAAAGGAATCTGAGAGCATGATCAGGTGCTTGCGGTTGTATCTGTCTGCCCAGACTCCACCCCAGAGCGAAACCAGCACTTGGGGGATCATGGTCGTGAGGGTTCCCAGCATTAGCCAGGTTCCGGAGGAGGTTTCCAGGGTGATATGCCAGATGATGGCAAATCCGACTACTGAAGAGCCAAATAGCGACAAATTCTGGCTGATTAGAAAGAGTATTACTTTACGACTGAATAAGGAAGTTCGCTTGCTATCTGTTTTATCTTGCAACATGTTTGATCCTTTGTTCACTAGGTAGATATCCGGCCTGTCAGCTCCGCTATCTTCTGCCTTGGTTCTCAGACTGGGGAGAGCCATTTGGGGCGATGCAGAGCACTATCCCGGTTTTCGTAGAATCGGGACTCATGAACTAACTACTTCGAAGGATCAACCACGTAATCGCATTTTCAGACTCTCTCTTGCTTTTTTTTGTGAGGTCATTTCAAACGGGCTTGGTATCCTGTCAAGTCCTATCTGCTTGCAGCTTTTGAAGGAATCGAACGTTGATGACGCAGATTGTGCAGATTCTCGCTGAATATTTCATAAACTCGTCACTCAGAGAATACGCATCTCATACCCATGTGACACGCATGAGTTTACATGGGTGTCACATGGGTGTCTCATGGGTGTCTCATGCGTGTCGTCTCAGTTAGAAGTTAGAAGCCACAGGGCAGATCAAAGAAGATGCCTCACAGAATCCTGCTCTAAATCCTTATAGAAAAGAAATTGGAAAGATAAACTTGACTAATTCAGCATTATCGATAAAACTGGAGAAAGTGCTCAAGAATTGGTAATCGGGAGGTCCACAAGCTTCTTATGACTAGTGTAACAGCAGTGCCCAAGCCAATGATAGACAAGCTCTATCATCTGCCATATATTGCAAGGCATTACCATTACTACTTGCGGTTAAACACGCATATTCTCAGTCGTGGTGTCCCCCTGGATGAACTGCTTGTGTTGAAGTATCCTTTTCAAATGAGAGACGCAGCTCGTCCTCCTCTGCTTTCGGTAGATATCACTGATGACTGTGATCTAAAGTGTGTTTATTGTAACAACCCGTTGTTTCCGGATCGGCGATCCATGATGAGTGAAGAGTGTTTTGATACCCTAGTTGCCAATCTGCAGAACAGTTCCATAAATCGGATCAGGATCGGTGGGGGAGAGCCCACCCTGCACCCGAAGATTGACCTGATGATGAAGCGTTTGTCTGTCTGCACCAAGTACTTGTCCATAGTCACCAATGGCCAATGGAGAGACCACCGGATGGAAGAGAGGCTACTTAGCTGTGGGCTGAACCTCATAGAGATTTCGGTGGATGCAGGTGGGGCAAAGGTCTATGAAGCTTCCAGAAAGAATGCATCCTATAAGTTGCTCTTGGAAAATTTGCGTGGACTCCGCAGGTTGAGGGATCAGAAGAGGAGCAAAACTTTGATCAAGATCCGCTTGATGCTTCGGCCTTCCACGCGCGATCTGGAAAAGCAGGAAACCTTATTCTTGCAGCACTATGCAGATATCGTGATGCCTCAATGGTTGCTAAAACACCCGGAGAGTGATTATGCCGAGGATGTGTTCATTCAAGAATCCGTGGTGGAAAACCGGATACCAAGATGCACTGTACTATTCAGGGATCTGCAGGTTCGACCAGACGGCATGATCCCACTTTGTCCCGCCAAAGGCTGTGCCATTGAGCCCCAAGACCGTATCTTCATCGGTGATCTGAGACACGAAAGTCTGGTGGATCTTTGGAACTCTCCCCTAATGAGAGAAATGCGGGACGCTCACCGGTATCGCAGAGTAGAGAAGCTGGCTCTCTGCCAGAATTGCCATTATGGCTAAGCTGCACCAGCTCTTCATCTAATCAGTTTGTCATCGGAATTCTATTAACTCGTTTCAATATCAAGCTATGACGATCTACTCGGCTCTCTGCAAACCCCAGGTCGGCAATTGCAGCAGGGCTCTGATCTCTTGCCAGCTAATGGTTGATGAGTTCCGTGAGTTCGCACTCAAACCTGTAAACTTGGAGCGCGCTCCATCATCCAGAGCCACAACTGCGTAGAACATCCTGTCCTTTAGTCTGGCGATCTGACGATGGATGAAGATCGGCTGCTCGGTGTATGTTATCAACAGAAAGTCATCTATCGGTGTATCAGCCCGGTCACTGCCAAAAACCAGATAACCACTAGGCTCAAAAGGATTTCCCCATTGATCAGATAGCACTTGGTTCCAAGTGAGCCTGACATCATTCCCTAGTACTTCCAGAAGCACATTTGAGGGAAGCGAAGTGCCATCGTCGATACCGGTTCCGGTCAGTTCAATCTGGAATAGGGGGGAATTCTGAGAGTTATTGTGGATCAGGAGTGAATTGCTTCTAACACCACCAGTCGAAGGTGTAAAGCTGATCTGCAGCTCGATTGAGCCTCCCACCGGGATCATGTAGCTACGCCCGGATACCTCAAAGCCAAAGTCCGTTCCTGGGTTCTCCTTGCTAATATTTGTGATCTGCAAATCTTGAGAGCCGTGATTGAACAGTGTCAGGTTAGTTGATGCCGGTGTAGCGCCAACTCTCACCCTGCCAAAGTCCAGCATGGACGCCGAAGCAGATATCACTGCTCCATTGTATGCAAAAGTCTCATAACTGCCCAGGTCTATGCGGTTGTTAGCAATTCTGGTATAACCAATAATATCCAGAGGGTAGTCTGTAATGTCTGTGGTGGGATTTCCCTGATCTGCACAAGGTGAAGATGTTTGCAAGCTGAAGCCAGCCTCTTCTGCAACAAAGTATGATCCCGAGCCTTCAGGCGGGTCGAGGAAAAGTGGGAACTGATCCATATTTTGAAGGAAGCTGCCATTGTAAACAGCTCCGGGGCTAAGCATTATCCCTTCGTTACCACCCTGGAGATCACAAAAAGATATGTTCGGATCAGAGGTGTCCCCGAAGAGATAAACTTGGCTTGGAACCTCCGGATTCGAGCGGACATTTGCCCAGATGATGCTATTCTGGATATCAGGTGAGGCTCCGTTCAGATACATTCCTCCCCCCTCGATACCGGCTTTATTGTAAGCAATTGTGTTGCTATAGAGCTGCGGAGAGCTGTAGCAGTAGATTGCTCCGCCTCTTTGTGTGGCTGTATTGTTGGCAATCAGGTTATTGGTGAACAGACCGGTGCTGGTATTGACAAAGAGCCCTCCGCCGGAGTAATCTGCCAGATTATTGGCTATGCGGTTGCGATCCAGCTTGAGGGCTTGATTGCTTTGCAGATATATTCCTGCTCCATTATCGGCGTTATTGGTGAGGATTCTATTGGCATAGATCAGGGCTTGATCTGTGTTTGAGAGACTGATGCCACCACCTTTGCTCAGGTATCCGATGGCTTGGTTTTGGCTGATATCACTATGGGAGATATGAATTTGTCCGCCATCGGCAAAGATGCCGGCTCCGTTCTTATTGGCGCTGTTGTGACTTATCTGAGCTTGAGTGATTTCCAGATCAGAGCTGTTTACACAAATTCCTCCACCAGAGCCCAGGGCAGTATTGTATTCCAGACTGATGCTATCGGCCAAAACACTGGATTGGAAGGCATAGATTCCAGCTCCGTTACCGGCTGCGGATGAACCAGCCAGGCGGAGATTGGATAAGTTACAGTTAGAGTTAATGACTCCGATACCACCGCCGTTATAGTTCTTGACCATGGTCACAAAGCCATTCATCAGTGTAAGATCAGAGATATTCACATCGGTCACGTTATCCAGGTTAATCACACGCCGGGGAAAATCTGCACTGCCTTCGGCATCCAGGAAGGTCTCATCCTTTCCTGCTCCCAGCAGGGAAACGTTCTTAACCATCTGCAAGGGGAACTTCTCTCCGGTGAGTGAGGGTGAGTAAGTGCCGCTAGCTATGTGGATAGTGAGAGGTATGGCTTCGCTGGCATAGATTCGTGAAAGAGCATGGTCAATGGTTTTGAAAGGCGTCTGAGGAGATAGCCCGTTGTTTAGCGTATCACTGCCATTAGTTGCCACATAAACATCGGTGGAGATGGCTGGTTCGCGTCCTGTGCTGCCATCGAAGCTGAGAGCTGAAGAGGTGGTGACCCAGTAGTTTGAGACTGTGGTGTCAGCTTCACTAATGACAGCAAAGGAGCAGTTTTGGAACTTGATCGGATCACGGACTGTCACACCATCAATATAGATGTCAGCTCCGATATCGGCATGGTTATTGGCAAAGTAGTTGCCTCCCGGATTGTAAACACCTATGGCGGGATCAACCATGCCTCCGTGATTGGGCAGGCTTTGGAAGGCGTAGGAGCCGCCGCCTTCATCATCGGCGTCGTTGTCTTCAATGCGGTTGAAGCTGAAGATGGGATTGGCGCTGCGAGTATAGATGCCGCCGCCCACACGTTTTTCGATGATACTTTCACCTT
>JAKPXC010000074.1 GCA_029567705.1 Candidatus Cloacimonadota bacterium | reverse complement strand
GAAATCCCTGCATATACGCCAGATCATAGCGAGGGTGCGTAGCGAAGCGTAGCCCCTCGTTCTGAATAACTACGATTATTAATACTCTAGAACCCTCTCCCTGCCCAGAGAGCTGCGCTCTCTGGGCAGGGAGAGGGTGATTTATTTGATGAAGAAAACTCCTGTCCCAGTCGAGGGGCTACGCTTCGCTACGCACCCTCGCTATGATCTATCGTAAATGTAAGGCATCATACACTGTTCCAATCAATATACACTGTCATCTCTCCGCTCATTTCTTCCTAATTCGTCGCCGACTCTTCACCGTGTCTTGCAGGACTCTTCCCGAGCAAAGTGTTCGGGAAGAGTCCTGCAAGACACGGTGAAGAGTCCGGGAGAAATGAGGAGGGGTTTGGGAGAATATCGATGCCCTGATAACCTCATTCCGGTTCACGAGCTATAGTAAGCAATCTCTCAATGAGAAAAGCCCCGACCTGTGCCGGGGCTTCATTAAACAAACTATCCTGTCAGAACCACATGGTTCCAACCTCATTCTATCTGATCAGCGATCGAAGAAGTACTGCAATCCCAGATTAAACTTCAGATTAGTGGTCTCATTGGGGCCACTGCCATCTCCACCAAAATCGCCGATACCCATCTCATAAGCACCGTTTAGATCGAGATAGACGTTGTGCCCCAGGGGAGCCATATAACCCAGCTTTGGAACAATGTACATGGAATTGACATTCATGTCCGAGAAAACGCTCTCGATATTGACAGTGTCATATTGGAATTCTGCACCGATATAGGCATTCTTATAGAAGCCTCTGGCACCCACTCCCAGGCCCAAAGCTGTATCCGTATCTCCATCGTATGATTGGGATTCATAGATAAAAATCAGATCGCCACAGATGTTATCCGCGAAAAAGTAACCGAGTTGAGGACGCAGAGATAGAGTGGTCTCCGTTTCATCGTCCGAATCAAATTTGGCCATGGAAAGTGAAGCTGTTCCGCCCAAGTTCTTTGTTCCCTGAACAAAGGCAAAAACCTGTCCCAGACAGAAGATCAGCGCAAGAACTACGAGTGCTTTCTTCATGATAAACCTCCATACATTTTTCTATAGTTTTAAGTTTGAGGGTTATCACAAAGACGTCAAGCTTTATTTTTTGGTCGCTTTCACCGCCAGGTAGTGGTACTTGTCGTTTCCTATACCAAAGAGTCTGTCCAGAGCAGACCAGCAGGAATAGGGCAAGCTCCGGGTGAGCTCATTTATCCGCAAGGCAGTCATCAGTTTATGAGCAAAGAGCTTGGTTGCCAGGATGCGGTAGCCACTGGTTCTCAGGAGTCTTTTCAAGCCGGGAGCGTCAAAGCTGTGCAAGTGGGCATTATGAGGCGTCTTTTGGTTGCAATGGATACAAAGAGAGGATTTGATCAGCTCTTTATAGGGCACGGTAAGCAGGAGCGTTCCTCCGGGCTTGAGCTTGGTCTTGATGCTATTCAGAGCCAGTTCCGGATCCGGGATGTGTTCCAACACTTCCAAGGCTACTATCAGATCATAAGCCTGGTCTTCAGCGGGGATATCACAGGCATCCCCTAGAAGAGTATCTATACCGGAATCAAGTTCACGAATGCGTTTCAGGTTCTCTTCACTCAAGTCCAGAGCGGTCACTTTTACACCCCGGGCAGAAGCTTCCAGGCTGAACCAGCCTCTACCACTGCCCACATCCAGCACTTTCATCCCGGGGGTTATCCTGCAGTAATCCAGGATAAACCTGTTGCGGCGCAGCTCTCCGGGGCTGAGTTGTTCCTCGCCGAAGTAATCAAAGACGATCGCATCCTGCCGGTAATGTTCTTTATAATCCATTTAATCCTTAGATTCAGGCTTTATCTTTTCTGTCAAGCCTCTTGGCGGTTCAGTCCGCTTAGAAATCCGTACCCAGAATAAGGCCGGGAGAGACTTCTCCATCCTTGTTTACTGCAAGCCGGAAACCCAAGTCAAGCGCAAGCTGGGAAAAGAAGGTGAATTCACCCACCAGTTCTACGCCGGCAGAATAGCGGGAGTTATCCAGATCTCCGTCCCAAGGCAGGGAAGCATCGGCAAAAACACCGCCATAGATGTCGTTTATATAGGCCAAGGGAGTCCAGATCGCTTCTCTCAACTCGGCAAGGCGGAGATACACACTGTTTTGCAGGATGTAGCCACTGCTCTCAGTCCAGTCTTTATTGTAGCCTCGAATCGTAGAGAAGACCTCGTCTGTATCTGCATCCGGATCGTAAGCCAAGTGGAAAAAGCTGCGCAGTTCTGAGCGATTGGAAAGCCTCTGACGCAGGTTGAAGCGCCCCTGCCAGCCAAGACGCTCTCTATCCGTGGGAAGCAGATCATCGTTCTCCATAAAGAGGCTATTATTGGTTCCCAAATAGCCGCCGGGCCACCTGAAACTAACGCCCAGATAAGGATGAATAAGCTGGCGATCCATCCCCTCGGTTCCGGCGTAACGCAGCCCCAGCCAAACATTGTTCAAGCCATAGTTTCTCCTCTCCAGAAGATAGAGATACTGATCCAGACTCAGGCTGCCGCCATCGTGGCTGGAGTATGAAATGCTTTGCATAACTGGGTGAAAAAAGTTGTTCTCCAGCCCCAGAATCCCGCCCCAGGCTTCGCGGTCGAAATCATATTCGAGACTGGCGTTCCACATCGGGAAGTCTCCCAAAAGGTCTCCACCCATCATCATCAGTCCCACGCTCAGGCTATCGGCTGTTCCGATGAGATAAGGCAATCTCACTATTCGGGGCACCAGCATATGAGCGATATTGCCCAGATATGAACCTCTACGCACGGGATACCGGTCCAGAATAAGAGGATTCTCATCCTGTACATTCAAAGCCGGGGGACGTGATGCCGGAGTGGTCTGAGGCAAGTCAAAGGGAATCAGGCTCATCTCGCCTGTGTAGATATCTTCACCCAGGGAGTTCATGGATATGGTATAGAAGTGCTCTTCATCCCGGAGCAGGCTGCGGCGCATACCGCTGTTTTCTCCCAGTTTATAGACGTCTCCGGTTCGCAGCCGGT
>JAKPXC010000001.1 GCA_029567705.1 Candidatus Cloacimonadota bacterium | reverse complement strand
ATCTTTCAGTATATACTGCAAAAAGCGATAATAGAAGCTCTCTGCCAGGCTCTTCTGCTGAAGCGGACGGATGTACTTCTCCGGAATAAGTTTGCTGTAAGCCTTATTATGATAAGCGGAATCAAGCAGCGCATTCCGCTCACCCCGCTCCAGTATTGGCAAATCCTGTAAAAGGCTCATAATCATCTGTTCTTCGCTGGCTGCCCGGTTCACGGTGATGTGTTGCGTCTGATAAGACGCAGTGGTAAAGACCTCTTCCGGCTTCAATGCCCGTGCCTTCATCGCTTCTTTATCAAAGGATTCCTCCGGAGCTTGCACTAGCAGCAGCACAGAAGCCCCTCTCTGCTCCAGTTCTGCGATCAGGTGTTTTTCCAAAGCGGAATAGTAATATTGATTCACAAAGACATAGTTGCCCACTTCTTCTGGAAAGCGGATATGCTCCGTAGCACGGCTGAAGATGTTATCTGTAAAACCTTTGGCACGGATCAATTCCAGATATGCCCCGACCAGCTCTTCACAACGCTTGAGTGATTCCACCTGCCAATCCTGCAGCTTCAGATACACCGCCAGATCAGTATCCACCGTGAGCCGCTCCGGCACCAGCAATTCATCCCACAACTCGTCAAAGAAGCGGAAGAACTGCTGTCCCCAGCGGATCGAATCCGTGAAACTATAGATATGAAACCAGTCCCTCAGCTCCGGTGACATAGCCCGAAAGAGGCACAGCAAGCGCTTATCATCTTCCAGCCGGGGAAGCTCATAGTGGATAAAGCCATGCTTGTATTCATCCATGCTGAGAAAGCGACAGGTCTCAAAAGCCCAATTGGCATAGTGCCGGCGTTCAGCCTCCGAAGCCGCCAGCTTGGTGGGAAATACCAGCACAGTCCCATCTGTGGCATACTTCAAGGCTTCCATTGTCAAATCTTCATCAAAAGCCAGATACTTCAGTTGCGGCATTAATCCTCCCTATATGCCAGATCTTTAGCCCGGGCAGATAAGCTGACCTACCCTACTCCGTATGCCAAATCAACCCTGTCATGGAAGTCAAGACATTTCTCCAAACTAAAGGAATATCACTCTTTTGGAGCAAAGCTCCCCCATCCCGGAATCCACTTGCTTTACATGAGGCAATTGCGGGAATGATGTGCTTCGGATTACTTCAACAAAACCGTCTTCTGACTAAAGACGCCTTCCCGGGTTTGCAAACGCAGTATATATACTCCATTGGCCAAAGTGTTGCCATTCCTGTCTTTCCCGTCCCAAACGATGGTATGCTCCCCTTTGTCCAGATTGGTGTTTTCGATGTCATTCACCAGTTGGCCTCTGAGGTTGAAGACGCTCAGCTTCAGCTCTCCGGGCTCTTTCATCAAGACTGGCACGTTGCATATATCCCGGAAAGGATTGGGATAAGGCAGCCCCAGATTGCTCACAGCCGGAACCAGGTATTCATCCTCGTTTTCCAACCACCCCGGATGCTCCATAATGCAAAAATGAGTGGAGTTATATGTAACGAATCTGTTTCCGCCAATAGACCACGGCAGATGGGCATAAAACGAGGTCACAACTTCTCCCTGGGTATCCACGACTTGTGCTTTCGCAAGCATATTGATGCCGGTGTAGAGAAAGTGCCCGTCTCCATTGTAGCTGATATTCTTCTGCGCATACCCGCCCAGCGGAAACATGGAAGCCAAAAAAGGCTGATCTGGATCTTGGATGTCTATCAGGTTGTTTTCAATTCCACTGGTTGCAATAAAGCCGTCTCCCTGGTATATCCGATACGGCTCATTCACAGGGATAGAAGCTGCCCTTGTGATGCTGTAATCTGGATTGATCCTGTAGAAATGCATGAATTGATTAGCTAATTCACGTTGAACGGTATAGAAATGATTCGGAGCATAAAACTCCACATTCGGACTGTAATAATCGAATGACCAAGTAGCCAGTGGGGTAACAGCTCCATTATCATAGTCAAACAATCTGATTTCGCAGATGGGTCTATAGGCAACCAAACTCAGGATCCGGTTTCCCCATTTGCTTTCAGTACAGGAGAGGTAAGGATATTCCAGATTCAAACTAAAGCTGCTTTCAGAAGCGATCCCACTATCGTCAAAGCAGATCAGATGGCAGCTATCACCGTCTCCCAGAATAATCTCGGTTTTGTTCCAACGGCTGGTATACAAATTCAGATTGAATGAAGAAGTCTGGTCCAGCCAAGCTCCGGCTTCCAAATCGAAGAATTTTACTATGGGATCGTAATACGATTCCAGCACCAGATAGCGATTCATAACCACATCCGCTATCTGCCAGTTAGTGCTCGAATAAAGATTATCGACCGAGCTAAAGGAGCTGTTATAGCGTCTTAAAGCTTCATTCTGAAATCCCAGGTACCCGTTACTGACCGGGAAGAACCAATAAGTTAGGGGGATATCCAGGCAAGCGGTTTGCTGCCAGTTCTCTCCATTTATGCTATAGGTTATCGCATGGCTCCCCCCTCCCGGGTCTGCGGTCATCATAACCACCCGGTCAGGCTCAAATCTGATCCCGCAAAACCAATATCCCTGCATTGTTTGCACCCAATCCAGGCTCAGACTGTGGTCGTTATTAACGCTGCAACGCCACAAACAAGACCGATCGGTACCTATTCCTTTGAAATAGATCTTCCCATCATGAACAAAGGACGTTTCAATCCTCTCCTGTTCGAAGTTCAATCCGGGCAGCAGGAAAGGCGCAGAAAAGCTTATCAGATCTGCGCTGTAATAACCTAATCCCAAAAAAGTGCTCAAATAGTAACCACCCGGCACTTGAACTGCTCCAAAGAGGGCATCTTGATCCTGAAACACTAAATGGCTCAGATGCACCGGTTGATCCGGGTTTGCAATGTCGTAAGCATCAATGTAAGTTTCCTGATATTCTGTTCCCGGCCCCATATAAAGCATGCTGAGCACAATCATCTTCGAACCCAGAACATAGAGAGAGTAGTGATATTCATCTCCCAACGCATTCAGAGGGATAATCCGCTCAAACATAATCTGATAGTCAGGCGTAATCTGATAGACATAGACCCCATCCCCTTCTGCCACAGCATAAATCCGGTTGCCAATCATCTCTGAATTGGGAATCAGACGGTCTTTTACCACAACCTCGTTGACCACGCTGATCTGATCATTCAAGACCTGATAGATTCTCACCGTATTAGCCCAAACAGTCAGATAATGGGTTTCATCCAATTGGAAGGTACGGCCAAACCTTTTGTCCCCGGCATCAAAGCTTTGAATCAGATTGATATTATTCTGGGCGACCAACGGAAGAATGCTGACCAACAGAAAACCAGCCAGCAGAATAAAGCTCAGTGCATCTCTCATGTTATACCTCTCACCTGTGCAGTCTATGGAAAAGGACAGTACATAAAGCTTCCAAGCACATATACCTATATGATGCTGAGCCATTTTAATGTCAAGCTAAATATTTGCTCATCCCGATCTTAGTTTTCCAATATCGCCTTCAGACCTTGTGGCAATTCAGAGATTGCCGCCCCAAACCAAACGCCAGCCTATTTCCTGCCCAGATAATGCGGTGAATCCCCCCACTGCTTATAGCCAATCTCTTCACCGATGGATTCGATCCGGCGTTCCAGACAGTGCACGCACTGGGAAGCATTCTCGTCCAGGCACGGCTTACCTTCATAAAGCTGATAACTGGCGCGATACTTCACGTCCGTGATATTGGGCATGATGATATTCGCTCCGGCCAAGAGTCCCATCTCGCGTCCGGTGGGATTGAGTGCCTGCAGGGCAGTTGTGGAGGCGATATTGATATCCTTCAGCGCTATTCTGCAAGTTGCAATGAGTTTGAGTCCGGCCTCCAGAGCCTTCTCCTGGTCAAATCCATCCACCAGATGTCCCAGAGGAGTATCCTTATGCGGAATAAAGGGACCCATCCCCAGCATATCGATATCCTCATCGTAAAAGAAGAGAATGTCCTCTGCCAGATCTTCCGCCCTCTGCCCGGGAAGTCCAGTCATCACGCCGGTTCCCGTCTGCCAGCCCAAACGCTTCAGCGTCCTGATGGTCTCCAATCTCCTGGCAAAAGAATGATCGGCAGGATGTAATTGCCTATAGAGCTCTGCATTGCTGGTCTCGATGCGGATCAGATAGCGATGCGCTCCGGCACTTTGCCACAGCTTGAGGGTTTCCTCGCTCTGTTCTCCAAGCGAGAGCGTGACGCCCAATTCGCCATTTGAAAGGCTTTTGATCTCTTCTAGCAGATCCGCTACCAAAGAGATGAACCAGCGGTCTTCCCGCTCTCCGGCCTGCAGCACAATGGAGCCATAATTCTGTTTCCAGGCCCATTCCGCTTCCTCCAGCACCTCGGATTTCTGCATGATATAGCGGTTGTTATTGGCATTATCCCGGCGAATCCCGCAGTAATAGCAGTTTTTCGTGCAGATGTTGCTCAGCTCGATGATCCCGCGGAAATAGACCTTGGTGCCCACCTGCGCTTTCTTCACTTCATAGGCGCGTTTATAGAGCTCTTCCAGCTCGTCTTTGCCGCTTAAACTCAGCATTTCTATCAATTCGGCTTTATTTGGACGCATGATTATTTTACTCTCTTTTTCTTGCTTGGATTCAGACGCGTGGCGTTTGCTGTCTATATCTATAAGATAGGACGGGATCACGCTCGGAGCAAGGTGAATCTGGCCAGGTCGGACTTTCTCTCATCCCAGCTTCACACACCCGTCATCCCAGCTTCACACACCCGTCATTCCAGCGAAGGCTGGAATCCAGTAAAAAACCTCTCTCCAATCATCCCAGCTTCACACACCCATCATTCCAGCTAGGGTCTCTCCCAGCGTAGGCTAGGACTGTAATACAGTTAAAAAAGAAACCTTCCTCCTCATCACAAAACCTCTGGATTCCAGCCTACGCTGGGAGTGACCCTACCTGGAATGACGGTACAGTGTAGCTTGTCGAGAAGAGTTTTGACACAGTCTCCTTCGCTGGGATGACGGTACTGTAACGCTTGTCGAGAAGAGTTATCACACAGTCTACTACCCTGGGATGACTGTATTGTACCAACTCAGTTTGAATTTTCTCTATAACCATCTATCTGTAAGCCAGCACCTTACAGCCCTGTGCCCGATTTCCCACTAAAATAGTTCTTGACATCAGCACCACTTTGTTTAGTTTGGTTAGTGATTACTTACTAACATCACAAAGGATGAACGGATGAATCTGACAAAGAGACAAATGGAACTGGTCGATCAGGCCATAGCCATCATTGCGGAGCAGGGGCTGGAGCGGCTCACCACGAAGAACCTCGCTGCCGCCATTGGGGTCACTGAAGCTGCCCTCTACCGTCATTTCCAGAGTAAAAATGAGCTGATGCGCATGATTCTCTCATATTTTGAGAAGCTCTCCTCGGACGTTCTGGAAGAGATCCGCATTTCTGAATTGGATCCGGTGGAAAGCATTCGCCGTTTCGTTCTGGATCGTTACAAGCTGTTTTCCGCCAAACCAGCGCTCGCCAAAGTGATGTTTTCCGAAGAAATCTTCATCAGCGTCCCTGCCTTCTCGGATCACTATCAAAAGATCATGCACAAGCACAAAAGCGAGGTCGTGGCCTACATTCTGCGGGGACAGGCGGAGCAGAGAATCATCCAGAATATGGATGCAAACCATGTCTTCAGGATAGTGGTGGGCTCCATGCGCTTCCTCGTGATGCAATGGAATCTGAGCGGGCAGAGCTTTGATCTGGAAGCTGAAGGCAACGCTTTACTTGATACAATAATAAAACTAATAGAGGTAAAATCATGAAGAGACAGATCATCGAGATCGATCGGGAGCTCTGTAACGGCTGTGGCGCCTGCATTCCGGGCTGTCCGGAAGGCGCTCTGCAGATCATTGACGGCAAAGCGCGGTTGATCAGTGACTTGTTTTGTGACGGACTCGGCGCTTGCATTGGCACTTGTCCACAGGGAGCCATTCACGTGGAAGAGCGCGAAGCCGAGCCTTATGATGAAAAACTGGTGATGCATCAGAACATCATTCCTCAGGGTGAAAACACCATCAAAGCCCATCTGCATCATCTCAAAAGCCATGGCGAAACGGGCTTGTATAAACAAGCTCTGGAAGCACTGGACGAAGCGGGATTGAATAGCAAAAACTTTGAGATTCAAGAGCTTGCCCCTGCCTGTAATTGCCCAAGCGAGCAGACCAAGAGCTTCGAACGCAAGGCTCAGACAACCGCCGGAACGGTGGAATCCGAGCTGAGCCAATGGCCGGTGCAACTGCATCTGATCAATCCTTCCGCACAGTATTTTGATGATGCCGATCTGCTCATCTCCGCCGATTGCGTTCCCTATGCCTTTGGCGATTTTCATCGCAGGTTCCTCTCCGGCAAGAAGGTCATCACCTTCTGTCCCAAGCTGGATAAGGATCTGGAGCGCTATATCGAGAAGCTGGCGGAAATCTTCAAAACCCACACCATCAAGAGCGTCACTATCGTCCGCATGGAAGTTCCCTGCTGCGGAGGAACGGAGATAATCGTGCAACGTGCTTTGGAACAAGCCGGCAAGCTGCACTTTGTGAAGGTCAACGTGATTTCGGTCGATGGCCAAATCATCTGAAACAGGAGAGAAAACATGATTAGCAGAAACCTTTTCGAGATCGAGCCAGTGCTGAATAAGAACGGCATGGTTGGCACCAAGCTTTACAGCGCTCCGGAAGGAGAGATTGTCCACATTGCTTTTGAGCCAGGAGCTCATCTGCCGGCTCATAAGACACCTGTAAACGTCGCATTCTTCGTGGTGGAAGGGGTTGCCACCATCCAAATCGGGGAAGAAACAGCGGAGTTCCCGGTCAATACAACGATCGAAAGCCCCAAAGAGATTCCCCATGCCATCACCAACAACGGCTCCGGGCTGCTCCGGATCCTAGTCATCAAAATGCCCAAACCATAAAATAAAAGGAGAAACAAACCATGAGTATGTTTTGCTATCAATGCCAGGAAACTTCCCGCAACATAGGTTGCACCATGCGTGGTGTCTGCGGAAAACAAGACACCCTTTGCCATCTGATGGACCTGTTGATTTACACACTGAAGGGTCTGGCCCACGTCTCTGTCAAGCTCAATGAGAAAGGCGTGTATCATCCTTCTGATGCGCTTTTTGTGATGGGCGGTCTGTTCCGCACCATAACCAATGCAAACTGGGATGAAACTCAAATCAAGGCCGTGATTGGGGAAGCCATTGAGCTTCGCAATGCCCGCAAGAAAGAGCTCTGCGAGCTTCTGGGCGGGGCTTGTGACACTTGTCCGGAGGCGGTTACTTTTGATATTACCCCGGAGCAGTATTATGAATTTGGCCAGAAAGTTGGTGTGCTCAGTACCGAAAATGAGGACGTCCGCTCCCTGCGTGAGACCATTATTTACGGCCTGAAAGGTATCGCCGCTTATGGTGAACATGCCGCTATGCTGGGTTACAAGGACGATGAAGTCAATAAATTCATGATGGAAGGCCTGGCTGCCACAATCAATGACAATCTTAGTGCCGATGAGCTGGTGGGCCTGGTGCTCAAAACCGGCGAACACGCAGTGAAAGTAATGGCTTGCCTCGATAAAGCCAATACCGAGACTTACGGACATCCGGAGCCCACAACCGTGAATCTGGGTGTGCGCAACCGTCCCGGCATCATCGTTAGCGGTCACGATCTGAAGGATTTTGAAGAGCTCCTGGAGCAATCCAAGGACAGCGGAATCGATATCTATACTCACAGCGAGATGCTTCCGGCGCACTATTATCCCGCTTTCAAGAAGTATGAGCATTTTGTGGGTAACTATGGCAGTTCCTGGTGGCATCAATTGGAAGATTTTGAGAACTTCAACGGTCCTATCCTGATGACCACCAATTGTATCGTTCCCCTGCGCGAGCACAACACCTATCTGCCGCGTTTCTTCACCACAGGAATGACCGGATATCCCGGTGCCAAATACATCCCGCTCCGTACAGAAGGCGGGAAGAAAGACTTCTCCGAGATTATCGAGCTTGCCAAGACTTGTCAGCCTCCTAAGGAAATTGAGACCGGCACCATCACCGGTGGATTTGCTCACCACACAGTGCTGTCCCTGGCCGATAAGGTCGTGGATGCTGTGAAGAGCGGAGCCATCAAGCGCTTTGTCGTGATGGGTGGTTGCGATGGACGTATGCCCAG
>JAKPXC010000199.1 GCA_029567705.1 Candidatus Cloacimonadota bacterium | reverse complement strand
CAGGTGTATCAAGTACTGGCTGAGATACTTGGATTCACTGAGTTCCCGGCAGTCTTTCAAGGCTCCTGCCTGCAGCTTCAGCCGCAAGCCAGGGATAAGCGGATATTGAAGAGTTTCCCAAAATTCAGTAATATCCGAGCCAGAACGGAACCTGTGAGTGGTGCCGGCATAAGCGGGACGAATGTAATCTCTGCTGTGGCTGAAACCCAGCTCGGAGCTGAGTCCAGATTGGTTAAAACGCCAGGCCCCCTTGTGTGCAAAACCTTGCCTTTCAAAGGCAGATTCCAGATCAATTCTGTGGTGCGGAGTCTTCCATTTTGCAGCCAGGCTCAGAGCACTCAGCACGGGAAACTCCTCTTCGGCATCATAGTATTGTCTGTAGATCAGTGCTCCGAGGGTGAGAGAGCTGCTTTGATAGGCAAGGCTGAACCCGGCAAGAGTCTCATCGGTGCTGTTCAGGCTGGGATTTTTGGTTCGGGACAATCTGCCTGTCTGGCCGGGAGCTTGGGAATAGTTGCGCCCCTGTCTGGAAAAGAATGCCCCGGTTTGTATGCCTTGGATTGTGGCAGAATAGGCTACTCCCAAAGGGTAATATGTGTCTGCATCTCCGGTGATGTTCAGTTCCAAGGCTTTACCTTGTCCCGCACTGCTGCAGACCAGGCCGCTTCCAAACGCCGGCCGGTAGTTCATCAGCCAGAAGCTAAACCTGCCCGGATCAACGGACTCTGCTCCCAGAGAGAAGGATTGCCAGCTATCTTCATCATGCCTGACTCTGCTGAGACCCGCTTTCCAGGCCTTATGACGGAGCTTGACGTTATAGTTGAGAAGTTCCGGATGGTAGGTGATTCTGAGGTCTTGAGCCTCCAAGTACTTAGACCAGAAGGCTAACAGTCTGTCGTAGTAACTGATGTTCACATCTTCGGCTTCCTGAAACTGCACTTGCTCGGAAAAGTCTTCCCAAGGTTCACCTACGTCTGGGATTTCCTGACAAAAGCATTGTATAGGAAACAGAAAGAAGAATAGAATTAGGCTGAGAGCGGTGAATCCGGTTTTCACCAATTGAAACCCAGATCGAGACTGTGGGTCAGGTCCAGGTCGTCATGGGTGCGAACGGAATATCCAAATTTGAGATCGTTGAGATAGACCCTGATGCCGGCGCCCAGACGAGAGGGATCGCTCTGCCAGGAGCTTTGAAACTCCAGCTCCGGTATCACCCGCATTGTGGCAGCAGATCGAACGTAGCCCCTGGTGCCGATACCCCAGATATAGGTGGTGGCAACCGTGAAGAGCTCATTCACCCGTTCGTAAGCCGTGAGATGAACTTCTCTGTCCTCCGAATCCATCCTCAGCAGCCTGACCTCTGTGCCATAGCCGTTCACCTCTCCTTTAAAGGCAGCGTCCCAGCTCCAATCGTAACGCCCGGCATTATCTCCCGTGCTTTGATAAGTAAGATGAGGACTAACGCCCAGGGCAAAGTTTTCCGCTGCCATGGAGAGGCTTACAAAGTGATCCTGCCAGCGGAAGCCTTCTGTGGATTGCAGGCTCAGACCGCTGGCCACATAGAAATAGCCAATCCTTTCAGCACCCACAAGGCTGTAGAGATTGGCAGCCGAATTACCGAAGTTATTGCAAAAAGAACTGCTGATCCCCCGGGAGGCAATCACCGGAGAAAAAGCGTAGTCGCCCACATTATTGGAGAGAGTGGTAACGCCGTTGAGAGCGTTCAGCGAGGCAGTGGGTTCCACCAACACAGCATTCAGACTGCAAAAAAAAGAGAGGAGAACCACCAGGCATAAGCTGCGTATCAGTTCTCCTCTCATAATAATCTCCCGATCAGTAGAGGCTGATCTCACTCTCCGGATCAAAGAAGTGTGCCTTGAGCATATCAACCGTGATCCTGAGGGTTTGCCCCACTTTAGGTAGTTCTTTGGGGTCAAAGCGAGCTACAAACTCGGCAGCCTTGGTCTTGAGCACCACGTGATACTCGTTGCCCAGGGGTTCCACCAAGTCGCAAGTGGTATCAAAGCTCTGAGGGCTGTCGGCCATGGAATCGAAACGGGCATCGTAGATATCTTCCGGGCGTATTCCCATAATAATGCCTTTGTTCTCATAGTTCGAGAGGCGCTTCACCTGCTCGGGATGCAGCTTCACAAAGAAGTCCCCGTTTGTGAAGGACAGGGCTCCGTCTTGAGAAACCAACTTACCTGAGACCATATTGATGGCGGGACTGCCGATAAAACCTGCAACAAAGACATTGGCGGGATTGTTGTATACTTCCAGAGGAGAAGCAATCTGGTGAATAACGCCGTCTTTCATCACGACAATCTTATCCGCCATGGTCATGGCTTCCACCTGATCGTGAGTTACGTAGATCATGGTGTTTTCGAGCTGACGATGGAGCTTCACGATCTCTGCCCGCATTTGAACGCGAAGCTTGGCATCGAGGTTGGAAAGGGGTTCATCAAAAAGGAAGACCTTGGGATTCCGCACTATGGCTCTGCCCAGAGCAACGCGTTGGCGTTGACCACCGGAAAGCTGTCCCGGGCGGCTCTTGAGATTGTTTTCGATACCCAGCATCCCGGCAGCATGCTTGACCTTTTTATCGATCTCGGCTTTGCTATCCTTGCGGAGCTTGAGCGCAAAAGCCATATTTTCATAGACCGTCATGTGGGGATATAGCGCGTAGTTCTGGAAGACCATGGCGATATCGCGATCCTTGGGAAGCATTTTATTCACCAAGGAGTCTCCGATCCAGATGTTTCCGGAGCTGATCTCCTCCAAACCGGCAATCAGGCGCAGAGCTGTGCTTTTTCCACAACCGGAGGGCCCCACCAGCACCATAAACTCCTTGTCTTCTGCTGTAAAATTCACGTTCTTAACGGCATGAAAGCCATTGTCGTAATATTTATTCAGGTCTTGAACTACTACTTTTGCCATAAGGTTCTCCTTTGAGAGAAAGAAAAAATGGAATCTGTGTTGCTGTCAAGAGAGAATTCCTCTCCTCAGCTTCAATCTGCCAGAACCAGACGGTTCCGGCCGGTTTCTTTGGCGATATAGAGAGCTTTATCCGCTTCTCTGATCCTTTCTGCAATATCTATCTCATGCTCAGTATCGGGAAGGCTTTCCGCCAAACCTATACTGATCGTGACGGGTATCTTGTGACCCCGGAAAACAAACTCGTGTTTCGAAACTGCTATCCTGACTTCATCCAAAATCCTGGCAGATTGCTCCAGACGTGTATCGAAGAGCAGCATGAGAAACTCCTCTCCCCCGTAACGCACAATCAGATCGCTTTTGCGAAAGTCTTTGGTAATCAACCGGGAAAGCTCTTTGAGCACATGATCCCCCGCTGCGTGACCATAGGTATCGTTCACCATCTTAAAGTGATCTATATCGATCATGGCAAAACTGATGGGGACGCGATGCCGGTTGGCCAGGTGAATCATGTGATATATATTGGTCTTCAGATAACGACGGTTACGCAAGCTGGTAAGGCTATCGGTGAGAGACAGTTCTTCGACCTTCTTGAAGAGCTTCTCAATCTTGTCATAATCTGCATGCAAGGTCTCCACGTATGCGTTGTTTTGCATGCTGATCTGGCATCCAAGCTGGTAAACTCGTTCTTCAATGCTCGGCAACAAGCAGAAATAGGTCTCCATATCCAGGTTTAGCCTCAGGAAAACACTTATCACCCTGATCCTGTCCCAGCATTTGTGAAGGTAATAATTTGAGTTCTGGAAGAACAGGATGGATTCCCGGAAGCTGGAAGTAACCTCGGCGGGGTAGTTCCCGGCAAAGAAATACAGCTCTTGAAGCTGAAACTCGTTCATATACTCAGCCGGGTGCTTGACTATCTGCCTGAAGATACGGAACTTCTCATCAGCCGGAACATAATGCTCCGGCATCGTGAACAGCTCAAAGAGCACTTTTGCTGAAGACAGGCAGGTCTTTCGATTCAGATATCCCGAAAGCTTGGTGAGTAAAGCCTTCTTATGTGGAAATCTGTCTTTCCAATCCAATCTCCCCAATAGGTTTACCAACACAAACAGCCCGGCTTCCGGCCCTTCATGGAAGCAGCAGTAGCTGATCAGGCTCAGGTATATCTCGAGAACATTCCGAAGATCCCCCTTTCTCACAGCCAACATCCCATGATTGAGCTGGGAAAGGATATACAGCCTGATATTATCCAGATTCACTTTTGTTTCGGAGATATCAGCGCAGAGCCTTTCGTCATAGGTATTGGCAAGCTCCAGCATCACATAGTGCTTTTGCAGGATATGGAATTGCTCACCGGCTGCCTCTGGTTCCACGTCATCCAGTTCCATTTGCTGCAGCAAGACCCTCTCCATTTCGGATTTCTTCACAATCGGGAGGTGGTTCAATAGGCTGAAGTACTCCATGATCTGCGTCTCATGAGAGCTACGCAGTTCACAGAAATGGGAAGCCAATTCATCCGCAACAACGATGCAAGCATCAATCATGCTTACCATGCGGAAATCTGTGATCTGGCGTATCAGACTCTGCTGAGATTCCCCGTTCCCGTGAATCAACTCGGGTAATAGAGCTCGGATTCGCTCATGCTCTTCAGGCAGGAAGTTCTCCAGGTTTACTGTATCAACGTTATGCCGGGGATGCTGCATACTTCCGGACTAATCCTCTGTCTCGACCGGAGGCACAAAGCGAAAAACTTTCTCCCCCGGTTTGGTAAGTCCAAACTTCTCTCTGGCTGCTTTCTCGGCTGCTTCCGGACTGGTCTTCAGGCGTTCATTCTCTGCCTTCAGGCTATCGTTACTGGCTTGGAGCTCTGTAACCGTGGACTGCAGTTCATTTAAGGAATGCCTCAGTTTCCAGGTGTTCAGAAAGCTGTAATCACTAAAGATCAGGATCCAGCCCAGAATAACTATCAACAGCACCCAGAAGATCAGGTTGGAGAGCTTGGGCAGGGGGTTCTTTTGTGCTTTCATTGTTTCCTCTGAACTACTTTTAAAAACCAGGGTTTATGAATCTCTATAGCTTGGTGCGGACACAATTCATGACAACACATACACTTGATACAAGTAGAGTTATCTATAACGGGATAGCCATCTTCTTTGTAAGATATAGCTTTTACAGGACAGTTATTCACACACACTCCGCAGCGCTTGCAATTCTCTGCCACATAGGGATGTACGTTGTAGATCTTGCGAAAGGCGTTCTTGGCGAAGCCGGGAACGAAAACCAAAAGGTCTTTGCTCAGCTTCACCGTTTTTATATCCACGTCTTGCAGCTTAAAGTTCCGGAAACTGGTAGGAATGCCTATCCGGGAAGGAAGTATAGCGTTATCGTGCAGTATCTGAGGCAAATAGGGAACGTCCGTGATCTTGAATCCCATCATGGAAGCTGCCACTGCATCCAGTGCCGGGGCAGAAACTGAACCAAACAAAAGGCCAAATTGCCGGGGCTTCCCAGCCGAGGGTCCGGCTCCATCCATGCCCACTATGCCATCCATGATGTTGTAAGTAATCTTACTCTGCACAGCCTTATGCAAAGCAGCCAGCATGGCCGCAAAACTGAGGGTATCCGGATAAAGCTTGTGATACTCTGTCTTGATCAAACCCGGAACCAGGCCATAAAGATTCTTCACAGCTCCGGTGAAGGACATCAGCGAGTGCGTCTTGTATTTGGATACACTCACCACCACCCCGCATTTCCAGAGCAGTTCCGAAATCTTGAGCGGAATGCCATCCACCACCACTTCTCTGTAACCAGACGTGGAGAGATTCACCAGCTTGATGGGATACCGCTGGGCCAGTTCGCTGAAGCCACAAGTCCGGAAAACCTGCTCAAAACTATTTGTGCCTCCCGGGGAATCGCCCAGCCAGACTTCTTTCCCCAGGGCAAGGAAATAGCGAATCACCGCTTCCAGCACTGCCGGATGAGTGGTCACAGCCCTCTCGGGCGGATATGCCGCCAGAGCGTTTGGCTTGATCAGAACTCTTTTGCTGCGGTTGATCTTGGCGGAACGCAAGCCGTCCAGCCAGCTCTTTACCGCAGCGTCAAGCTCTTTCAGTTCATAGCTTTCTATCTTGCGAATACTGACCGAAGTCTTCATCATCCTCGCCTTCTTTGGGGGAGCGAATGATAGCATCCCAATAGAAACTCAAGCCCAGACTGAGCTGAGTAAAGGGCGCTTCTTTGCTCAAAGACTGCATATAGCCCAGGTTCACACTGCCATAACGATGATAATAGCTGATTCCGGCACTCAGCAGATGTTGGGTACAATCTCCCACCGGATGAGCCGTTATCACACTATCCCATACATTGGAGGTATCTGATGACGCTGTGGTATTGACAGGGATACGGTAAAACCCTTCATAAACAGCGGGTGAATACTGATAACCCAGGCGATAAACCGTGTTCGCCTTGGTAAACTCAAAGCCGGCCTTGATCTTGAGCCTGTCGTTAAAATCCGCATGTAAGGCGCTGAACTGCTCATATTCCGCATCCAGAATCCAATTCCTGGGTCCTTCATGGAAAACGGTTCCCACACCTATCTTTAGTGGCAGAAGGCTGTCATACTCTTTATACTTCAGATCCCAATCGGCATTGGAGGGAAGAGTGAGGGTGGCACCGATGTTCCCGGTATCGCCGCTATAGATTGCCCCCAGTTCCACCCGGGGAATATAGCTGAGATCATCCACTCTGTCAAAGGTTCTCAAGAACGGCACATCGTCCATCATATGCAACTGGTTATGCAGGGAAACTCCCAGATGCAGCCTGGAACCATGATAGGCAAGATTGGCTGTGAACTGATGCAGGTTGTACTGGGGATATCGCAGCAGAAAATAGGTACTGTTGTACATATTGTAGCTGTATGCGTCCATCTTGATGCTCCTGGGCATGCTGTAAAGAAAAGCAACGGCTGCCTTTTCCGAGATCGGCAGGCCAAATCCGGCTATACCTATGGGACTGTTTCCCTTCAGAGTGGCTTCGTTGGGATAGCTTTCGGCAGAAATCTCCGGCTTGGTATCGATCTCAAAAATCATGCCACTCCGTTCCGGGTAGTAGGAAGCAGGATTGAGCAAGACCTGATCCAGATCTCCCAGCATGGACACACCTGTATTACCGCGTCCCAGCGCTGAAGCACCGAGGTAGTTGGTCGAATAGGTTTCAAAAAAAGGATTCATCATAAAGGGCAGCGGAGCGTTTATGCTATCCGGATCAGCCTGTCCACATAAGGCTGAAGCCAAGACCAGCAACAGAAGCATTAGCACAGATTTGTTCATTTGCACCTCACTTTTTGCTTTTGATTTTTATGGTCTGATTCCTGTCTTTACCCACAGAAACCAGTTCTATCGGACGATCCACCAAATCCTGGATCACATCCAGATAATCCCGGGCAGCTTTGGGCAGACGGGATAAGCTCTTGCAACCGGAGATATCGGCATCCCAGGGAACGCAATCCAGATACTCAGGCTCTACCTTACTTAGTTCCAGAGGATGCGAGGGGAAGGATTCCAAACGCTTGTTCCCCAGCCAGTAACCGGTGCAGATCTTGAGCTCAGATATGCCACTGAGCACATCCAGCAGGCTAACCGCTATGGCATCCAGACCGTTCAGCCTGGCCGTATATGCTGCAGCCACGGCATCAAAATATCCCACCCGACGGGGACGCCCGGTTGTGGAGCCGAACTCATTGCCCTGGGTTCTGATCCTGTCCCCAATCTCGTTCTTCAATTCTGTGGGAAAAGGCCCTTCTCCCACCCTGGTACTATAGGCTTTGTAAACACCGAGGGTTCTATCCAGCATTCTGGGGGGTAAACCGGTGCCGATGCTGATACCGCCGGCAATAGTATTTGATGAAGTCACATAAGGATAGGTGCCAAAGCTGATATCCAGCAAAGTGCCCTGAGCTCCCTCAAACAGGATGAAAGCTCCACTCAGGTAAGCTTCATACAGCAGCTCATCGGTTTTGGCAGAAAAGTCTTTCAGATCAGCATATAGCTCTGCCAGTTCTTTGAGCAGACTCTTCAGCTTGGCAGCGCTCAGCTTCTCGTTATGGAACTTGTAAAGATTCAGCAAGCGGTCTTCCAGCCACTCCGGATAAGCAAGATCACCAAAGCGAATCGCCACCCGGCTGGCCAGATCGCTATAGGCAGGGCCGATCCCGCGCCTGGTGGTGCCGATCTTTTGCTTTCCCAGCTTGTCTTCAGTACCGGAATCCAATATCTGATGCAAAGGTAAAACCAGAGGTGCCCGTTCATCGATAAAAAGCCTGTTTTCAAAGGCTATGCCCAGCTTCTTCAGGGCATCAATTTCGGCTTTCAGACTAAAGGGGTCTATCACGACTCCGGGGCCGATCACGCACTTGCTCTGCTTATACAAAATCCCGGAGGGAACACTGTGAAAAACGTATTTCTGACCCTGATTGTGGATCGTGTGCCCGGCATTTGAGCCGCCTTGAAAGCGAACCACGAAGTCCGCTTTGTCTCCAAGGTAATCAACAATCTTGGCCTTGGCTTCATCGCCCCACATGCATCCCAAAACCGCCAGTGAACTCATTCCAAACTCCATTTTATTCGTACAGCCATTGGCTTTTATCATTCCCATTCTGTCAAGATTTTTCGGATGCTTTAGCGGACTATGGTTCCTGAGGCTGTTCCGTAAGATTTCGTGAATGAAGATCACCTGCTCAATTCTTCCTGATGCGTCGCCGACTCTTCACCGAGTCTTGCAGGACTCTTCCCGAACACTTTGCTCGGGAAGAGTCGGCCAAGACTCGGTGAAGAGTCGGGGACGAGGGAGTGACATCTTGTCTTTCTTTAATAGAGAATGACAAGGGAAAAGGTGTCGAATACGACGCTCCGAGGGTTGCTCAGCATTCCGTCTTACTCCTTCACACCTAAGTCATCAGATAAGTCTTGACTGTGTTTCAGCTTGCAGGAAGATTGGTTTGTCAAAGAGAGGTGGTAAATATGGATAAAGACATCAGATGGTTACAGCGTTTTGCTAACTTTAAGAAAGCCCTGCTTCAATTGGAGGAAGCTCTCACTATTATGGAACCTTCTATTGTGGAAAAAGCCGGAATCATTCAGATGTTTGAGTTCACTGCCGAACTGGCTTGGAACACGATGAAGGATCTATTGGAGTATCAGGGCGAAAATAATATTGTTGGCAGTAGAGAAGCCATCAATTTGGCTTTTAAAGCCGGCATTATAGAAGACGGTCAGGCTTGGTTGGAGATGTTGAAAAGCCGCAATCTCAGCTCTCATATATACAATGAACCGATTGCCGACGATTTTCTGGCAGATGTCCGAAAGGTTTATTATCCGTTGTTTATCGCTTTGAGATCGTTTCTGGGCAGTTTGGATAACAAGTAGAAGAAGGCTATGCTAAAGTACGGCATTCCGCAAGAGTCTTGGGACAGTATTATTTCCACCATACGGAGTTGCGGGAAAGTAACCGGCATCACTCTCTTTGGTTCACGAGCCAAGGGTAATTTCAGAAACGGTTCAGATATAGACCTTGCGCTTGCGGGAAATGAGATCTCAACCAAGGACATAATCACCATTTCCACCTGTCTGGATGCTTTGGATCTACCTTGGCAGATAGATCTCTTGATACTCGATAGGATCACAGAAGAATCACTAACCGAACACATAAAGCGTTGCGGAATTCAATTGTTCTAGGCCCGTATTCCTCACTCAAATAGTAGTCGTCCTCGCTCACTACAGATGGGGTTGGAGACGTCTCGTCTCCAAAGAGGCTGGAGGCCTCTGCTGCAGGCAGCTCTGCTGCCTACTATTAATCAGGCTAAGTTGGGGTTGAAGTAGCTATCTCTCCACTCTTCAGGCTTGCTTACCAATCCTGATGCTACCGGATTCATGAGTATATAATTCACCACATTATCATAGTTCCGGGTATCCCTGATGATCCGATCAAAATGGAAGTCATCCCACAGTTGCCCGCTTTTATGCAGGACTTTGTTTATCTCATGGGAAGTATAGCTCTTCAGCAATCTCACACATTCAGATATACGATGGATCTCTCCCTGCTCATCCTGCAAAGCCCGTATCAGAATATGTACATGGTTGCACATCACGCAATAAGCATGTAGATCATAGATCTTGCCATCGTAGAAGTGAAGCGCGCCCGTGATTATCTCCGCAAGAGCTGAGTCATTCAGAGAAAAGCCCGGATCTTTCCAGTTGACGAGCTCAAGGTCATATTCATGGTATAATCTGAACAGTCTGGTGTTTTCCTGCTTTATCAGTTCCAGATCGTGGCTGCTTACCTTATCGCTAGTAGTGGCTCTCAATTGTTGGAATAGTTCCAGCACATGATTGGGCAGGGTGCCGGCCAAGCGCCAAGTGATAAAGACTATGGAGTCACGGAACTGATAGTGTGGTCCGTGACTCCAATATTGTATCTTTTCTTCTTTCATGTCTTATATTGGATTGGATACTTCTTGTCTCCAAAGAGGCCAGAGGCCTCTGCTGCAGGCAGCTCCGCTGCCTCTGTCGACCAGGAGGTCGACAGCCCAAAGCGCGAGTTTCCTTTTCATCTAGCACATCCGTTCATTCTGGTCGTGATCTCACTGAAAGTCAATTTATGATCCGGATGGGCTCTGGCCTCGGATAAAACTCCGCCCATGCGGCCACTATGGTCGTT
>JAKPXC010000186.1 GCA_029567705.1 Candidatus Cloacimonadota bacterium | reverse complement strand
GCAGGTTTGGGTGAGAACTTATAATGGATATGTCCATATCCGCTCTAAAAGGGTATCGCATCGCTGCGTAATGAGATACACACAGTTCCATGCAAAGAGACCCTCCATTTTCCAAGCACTTAGGTGTAGGAAAGATTAGTCAGATAGTGATCTTTTGCAACAACCCGGATGAGAATGAGATTTTACAAGCACCCTCCGGCAACCAACAAGCCAGGAGTCTGGATTGGGTTCAGAGTCGTATCACTGATCTTAGCACCCTGAATCTGGGCTATATAACCTGCGGAAATAGCTACAAGGTGGCGATAAACAACCTGAGAGTGATGCAGTAACTATCCAGATTCATCCCCCGGGGTTATTGGTATCTGCCTCCTGCTTGTCGCTCCCCCATCTCTCCCCGACTCTTCACCGAGTCTTGCAGGACTCTTCCCGAGCAAAGTGTTCGGGAAGAGTCCTGCAAGACTCGGTGAAGAGTCGGCGACGCATTAGCACCTGAGGAGGCATACTCCGATATGCCACAGAGACCGAAGGTCTCTTCCGAACAGCATGACGAGTTAAGCGCACTGCGAGGATTCTTCAAGTCTCGGTGTACGTTTATGCCAATTCGGAGATTGGCAGACCAAAGGGGCAGCCCAAAAGCCTTGGGCTGCCATAAATCTTCAGTAAAATCTATTCTCCGCCGCTTTCCAATTCCGGATACATCACCAGTTTGATCAGTGAGCTATCTGTATTCAAATATCTCCCCGCGGCAGCGGTGATTTCTTCCTTGGTGATTGATTCATACCTGGCCGGATGATCCAGGAACATATCAATCGGTCGATTGGCCTTCACCGCGGAAATCATACTGGATATCCAATATTCATTCTGGCGGATTCTCTCCCTATAAGTCTGTTGAAGGGTTACCTTCACTGTCGCCACATAGGGATCCGCATACTGACCGGCTTTGAGGCTGTCAATAGTCGCCAGGATAGCATCGGAAAGCTCATCTACTCTATCTGCCGAGCAGGACATAAAGGTCTGCATGGTGTAATATGGATAGGGGAACCGTTCCGGACGCAGGAAGCTTTGGACAAAGTAAACCCCGCTTCTGTCTTCCCGGATGTTCTCCCGTAGTTTCTCATTTAAGACCATCAACATGGCATCACGCATCACTGCCTGATCCGGATTGCCGGTGTTGATGCCGGTATTGATCAAGCCCACGTAGCTCTTGTTATCTCCACCTTTGCGGAATGTTACATCCTTGATCCCGGAGAGCGGACGCATCCCGATATCCCGGGGCTTTTCATTTCTGTAGGTACGGGGAAGAGTGGCCAGATAAGTCTTCACCAGATCATTCAGTTGCCGTTCATCGAAGTTTCCCACAATGTAGAAAGTGGTTTCGCCCAGATCGGCAAAGCGATCTTCATAGACATGGCGCAATTGCTCCAAGGTAACAGATTCCAGCGCTTGCGCATCCAGATCGTCATTGTAAGGGCCGGGAGTGCGGGAAACGACCATCAGAGAATCGAAGAAGACCGTCTCGGGATCCAGATCCCGGTTTATGAAATATGGTAAAGTCCTGGCTTTGACCGAAGCCAGATCGGCCTCGTTCCATCTGGGAGCAGTGAAACTGAGATAGGCCAGTTGGAACCAGGTTTCCAGATCCTGCGGAGAGCAGCTTCCGGAAAGAGTCTCGTTGTAAAGATTGATCTCCAGGTTACTTTCCACTCTCTTACCGGCCAGATAACGCTCAAGCTGGGTAACGCTGTAATCGCCCAATCCTGATTCAGAGAGATAATATGGCAGGAATCTGGCAGCATTCAAATACTCAGGCTCCAATCTGGAGTAACCGCCGGGACTGACGGCAGTGATCATCACCTGATCAGCACGGAAATCCGTCTTCTTGAGGTAGACTTTAATGCCATTGGATAGCGTTAGTTGCTTTATCCCACTCTTGGGAAAGGTGCGGGAAGAAACAATCTGCCCGGGAGCAGGGATACTGGTAATCAGGGGAGTGTCCATGCTGGTGTCGGCATAGGGTTCCAGCTCGGTCTGTTCAACCGTTTGAGCCAGAGAAAGCAGAGTCTCGGGGCTGGGATAGTTTAGCCCTTCCTTTTGAACTCCCTGCACGGCTATCACTTGGTTATGACTGCCGATCAGGCGGTCTATCATGGCATTGCATTCTTCCAGGCTCACCATAGGCGTTAGAGCACTTGCCAAAGCGAAGCTCTGTTCCGGGCTCAGATAAGCACTTCCCCGGGTAGCAGTCGAGAAGAAGCCCCAGGTCATTTGATCTGATTGCCGGGTATTCTGCTCGGTCATGGCACTTTGATACTCTCTCAAAATGTTCAACTTGCTGCGTTCCAGTTCAGCTTCTGTGAAGCCATAACGTCTGATGCGCTCCACTTCGGTCAGAAGTGCCTGAGTGGCGGAAAGAGTTTGGGTTTCTCCGGTAAGAGCCAGCAGATTGATCTCATCCACAGCTTGGGATTGAGAATACTCAAAGGCATAGCCCATGGAGAAAGGCGGAGTGGCAGAACGTGAAAGCTCCGCCAAACGGCTGTTGATCATGCCATAGAAGATCTCCCGCTGAAGATCGGAATACATATCATTCATCGTCTGAAAACGGCTGGGAGCTTTCTTCCAACTTACAAAGACCCGGTTGTTGGTCATTTCACGGTCGGTGGCAACCACGGCACGGGATTCTTCGTGGAAGGGCACAGCAAAGATCTCACGGGGACGGGGATTTTCCCTGGCCGGAATGGAGCCAAAATGACGGGTAAGCATGTCCAGAGCATCCTCAGGCTCAATATCTCCCACCACGACTACGGTTTGCAGGTCGGGACGGTACCAGTCCTGATAAAAACGCACTATCTGGTCTCTGGTAAAAGTGCTGAGCACTTCGTAAGTTCCAATGGGAGGGCGTTCTGCATAACGGCTTCCGGCATATTTGACCGAAGAAATCTGATCTTGAATGCGGCTATCGGCATTTTGTCCCATGCGCCACTCTTCGATGATCACTCCGCGTTCACGTTCCAATTCTTCCGGCTCAAAGCTGGCCGCAGCAGCCATCTCTGAAAGTAGGAGAAAACCACGCTCCAGCACTTGCCTGTCTTCGGTGGGCAGGCTGAACATATACATGGTGAAATCGTAACTGGTCATGCCGTTCAGACCGTTCATAAAGCCCATACCGACAGAATTCAGAAAGTCGAGCATTGCACCTTTGGGAAAGCTGCGGGTGCCATTGAAAAGCATGTGCTCGGTGAAGTGAGCCAGACCCTTCTGGTCTTCATCTTCCACTATTGAGCCAACGTTCACAAACAGACGCAGTTCCAGCTTGCTCTCCGGAATGGCATTCCTTTGAATATAGTACTTTAAACCATTGGGTAAGGTACCGCTCAGCACATCCGGATCCTGAGGCAAGGGCTGAGAACCCAGGGCCGGATCAATAGCGGCAAAAAGCGTGATGCCGCAAAGCAGCATCAACGTGAGCAGGATTGCTCTTGAGAATTTCATCTATACTCCCTGTGTAGGTTATTATTCTACGTCCTGGTAGTTTACCAGTAGCTGTTGGTCTTTATAAAGGATGGTTTCTGCACCCCCGTAAGTATACTCATGGTTTTCATCGTCTGTGAGCACCACATAATAAAAGAAGTTCGTGGCTGGAGTGGGAATCCATACATCAGCGCCGGAATCAATGGGCATGGAATGATTTACGTGGTAATATAGGGATTCCCCCGGGGCGATATCATTGAAAACGTTGATTCGTGCAGGGCTGATACCGTTGTGCCGGAAAACCTCTGCCTGGGTAATATTCTTGGGGCTGTTGTTGATAATCTTGACAGAGGCACGGTTTGGATCGACGAAGATCTTGTAGGTCTTCCCGGCCTGAACAGTGACACGGGTGGAATCCGTGAAACTCAGTGTGTTGTAATTATAAATTTGATATGTTTCACCCACCAGAAACAAGCTAAGATCTTTGAGGACATCACCAGTCAGGATGCTCTGGGTATCCGTATCCACTTTGAAAGTTACCTCCCCACCTCCACCGAGCGTGATCCAGGGGTCATTCCGGCTTAATCGGTAAGAAAGTGGGTGGTTGGTTCTGTTCTTTATATAAATATGGCTGCCAGATTCACAGCCTGCAAAGAACAGAGTGCTCAGCATTACCAACAGAAGAAGATGCTTGAAGTTCATGGTACCTCCTATTAAGTGGTTGTTAAACTTCCTGTTATGAACTTCACCAGAAAGTCCGGATCATAAGAAAGCTTGGCCTGCCTGAGGCCAGGTAAGCCCAAATCCTGTTCCCGGTTTATCCATGTGAATCTACTGCTCAGGTATCTGGCTGTTTCCCAGTTTATCACCTGAGCGCTACCCTTCTTATCAGGATCGAATTTCTCATAATGCACTGTAACCATATCATGGGTGAGAGGACTGAAGATGGAATAGGCATGAATGCGGTGGTCGTGGCAAATGATGATTCCCTCCACGGGCAGTTCATCCCAATATTCCATGGTATTTTTTATGGCTGCATATTCACTATCCAGAAAGCTGCCTTCCATATCCCGTTCTCTTCTCCACTTGTTTGTGAATTGAATAATATGGTCTGCTTTGCCTTTATCTATCGGAACGATATGGTAATCCGGATACTTACGTTTGAATTGTGAGATCAGGTTCTTCTTCTTGGCCAGTTTCTTGCCTTTAAGCTCCACCAAACGCTCTATGGAGTGCACATAATCCGCCCAGTCACGGTCATCATGCAGAGCAAAATGCTTATGTATCTCAGGATGTTGCAGGATGTAATCTTCCGGAAAGAGAATCATCTCCGTCTCAGGATACTTCTCCCGGGTAAGATTCACGCTTTCCACCAGGAAATCCACCGTGATATCCTCGCCCAGCGGGAAAAGCAGGTATTGATATTTGGGGTTAAAGAGCAGAAGCTTGCCCTTGTGGGTAGCAATCTGATTGTCGTAGATCTTGCCCCAGGTGACCAGATTTGCCACACAGTAGTCGCAGGATTCCCTGGGAGAGTTCTTCAGATAGCTGTTTATCAGGCTTACATGGCTGGTATCCAGGCTTTGGTAATCTATCATTATACGTTCTCTTTCTTCGTTTGATCCAGTAGGAAAGGAGTGTAGGAGGGCATCACATCGAAGCCCAGGCTTTGGTAAAATCTCTCATAACCGGGTTCGCTGATCAAGCCTATCCATTGAATCTTCTTCTCTTGCAAAAAGCCCACCAAACAGCGGATTATCCCCTTGCCAATGCCTTTTCCGCGATGAATGGGATCAACCGTCACATCCTGAATGTAGGCATCGCTGTAGCCATCCGAGATGGCTCTGCCCATACCCAGTATCTCCCCCTCCTGCTCAGCAATAACAAAGCAGAAGGTGTTTGAAATGATCCCGGCGACCGTCTCCAGATAGGCAGGATTATCGTCCATCTCCCACCATCCCGCCAGGCGGTAAAGCTGCAGGATTCTGGCATTATCTGTTTCTTTTACGACCTTGTATTCTATCATAATATCTATTCCTTATCTCAGATGGCGATGTAACCACTGCCGCCTGATTTATTGATCAAGCCTTTGAGCTCCAGATTGAGCAGCACCACCGAGAGCTTGCCAAAAGTCCAGCCTGAACCACTGAGCAACTCATCAAAAGATATCTCTCCGGAGGCTTGCTGCAGCCTTTTATAGATCGTTTCTTCCTCGGCAGAAAGCTCCGGAAACAGCTCCAGTTGTTCTTCCGGAGTCGGTTCCTCCATAGCCAGGATATCCATGAGGTCTTCCGGACTGGTTACCAATCTGGCACCGCTCTTGATCATGTAGTTTGGACCCTGGGCATTGGTATTGTTGATATTTCCCGGCAAGGCGCATATATCCCGGTTCTGCTCCAGGGCAAACTTCCCGGTGAGCAAAGCCCCGCTGCTGAGAGCTCCCTCCACGATGAAGATAGCCGAGGACAAGGCCGAGATCAGCCGGTTTCTGGCAGGAAAGTTCCATTTCTCCACCTTCATGCCCGGTTCATACTCGCTGAGCAGGACCCCACTTTCACAAATCTGATTGGCCAGATTGGTGTTCATGGGCGGATAAATGCTATCCAGCCCTCCACCCAGCACAGCAATGGTGGTGCTATTGTTCTCGAGGGCTGTCTGATGCGCCACCGTGTCTATGCCCATGGCAAGTCCGCTCACCACGCAGAGACCTCTTTGGCAGAGCGGAGCCAGAAGCTTGCGCACCATTTCCCTGCCGTAGGAACTGGGTTTCCGCGTTCCCACCACTCCCAGGCGATAAGTCTTTTGGCAAGTGCTTAAGTCTCCCCGGTAGTAGAGGATGATGGGAGGAGTGTAGATAGCAGCCAAAGCTTCGGGATAATCCTCCGAACCATAAGTTGTCCAGCCAATCCTGTAATGCCGGATCAGCTTCTCTATTTGCGGCCAGGAAGCAGGCAGAACAAAGCCGGATAACGCCTGTTTGGAGGCTTCACTCAACCAAGAGAGCCGGTAAACCTCATGCGAGGGCTGCCCCACATAGTCTTCCGGATGGGGATACTCCTGCAGGAGACGGATAGCCGTCTTCTGTCCCAGGCCGGGGGCAAACTTCAGGCACAGCCAGGGCTTGAGACTATCTATATCCATTACATCTTACCAAGCTTGGCATAAAGCTTGTATTTCAGATCATCCAGGTTGAATCCACCCACCGATGAAATCGCCATGATCTCCTCTCCCAGTTCTTTCTTGAAGAGCTTGCTCAGTTCTTTCAGACGGGAATCCTTGTGTTCAGGATCAAGGGTATCGATCTTGCTGATAGCGATCAGATAGGGCTTCTTATCCATAAAGGAATCATAGAGATAGAGCTCTGCGCGCAAGGTGCGGTAAGCTTCGATGGGATCCTCGGTATGCACATCGATCAGGAAGAGCAGGGTGCTGGTGCGTTGGATATGTTGCAAAAACTGCAATCCCAGGCCTTTACCCATGTGTGCTCCCTCGATGATGCCGGGAATATCTGCCATCACAAAAGACTTGTAATCTCCCACCTTCACGACGCCCAGCATGGGCTCAAGAGTGGTAAATTCATAATCCGCAATCTTGGGACGGGCAGCCGACAGCACACTGAGCAGAGTGGATTTACCCGCATTGGGAAAGCCCACCAAGCCCACATCCGCCATCAGCTTAAGCACCAGTTCTAGCTGTATCTCATGAGTCACACGTCCCGGTGTAGCCTTGCGGGGAGCTTGGTTTACAGAATTGGTAAAATTCACATTGCCTTTCCCGCCGGAACCTCCCTTGGCCAGAACGATCTCTTCTCCGATATTGGTGATATCGGCAAGCTTGCTTTTCTTACCATCTTCATCAATCACAAAGACTTCCGTTCCGGGAGGCAGCTTCAGATAGAGGTCTTCGCCGGAAGGACCCGTCTTGCGTGCACCGGAGCCCGGTTTGCCATTCTCTGCCTTAAAGAGCTTTTTGTAGCGGTAATCCAGGAGGGTATTGATATTGCTGTCGCCCACGGCGATGATATTGCCGCCACGGCCGCCATCGCCGCCATCCGGCCCGCCTTTGGGCATGAACTTCTCTCTGCGGAAACTCACACAGCCATCGCCGCCATTTCCCGCTTTTATCCTAATGGACGCATAATCTATAAACAAACATTAACCTCGCTTTATCTGGTGATGACCAAGCGCTGGGTGTAGTGCCTGGTGCCTTGTTTCAATTTCAGGAAATACATTCCTGAAGGAAGCTCTCTGATCTTTTCGGGACTGATACTTAGGTTCAGATCGGTACTTTGAGGATTGAGCTCTGCCCATCTGGCCAATCTCTGACCCCGCAGGTTGTAAAGATCAAGCTGAAGCTCTCCCTTCTCCAAACCTTCCATAAAGACGTGCAGCTCTCCGCTTTGACGTGAGATGGGATTCGGAGTTCTGAACCTCAGAGCCGAAGGCGCAGGAGCTTGAGGATCATCATTGGAGACCCAGCCGTTGAAGTTCACATAATCAACCCCATTATCAGACACGCTGATTACGGAATTTGGGCCAACCAACTCCAGGAAGCTAATACTGCCATCCGGATGATAGTTAGGATAGATATCTGTGTAAATGAAGCCACCCTGCCCGTCAGAAACCAGCAGCCGGGCATCCAGCGGAAAATCCTGCTCTGCATCCGTGTAGCTCAATTCCACCATGCCGGTTTCTTCGTCAAAACTCAGCATAGTAAGCACCGGCAGAGTATTCTCGGGAACCTGATAATGGAAGGAAGTGAATTCCACCACTCCCACGCCGGAATTATCTCCCACCAGGAAATCCGGCTCCATGGTCGCTAAGTTGATACTGCCTCTCAGCGTCATATCAGCAAACAGGAGAGAATTGCTCAGGCTTGGCCAGGCACCGAACTGCGGGTCATTGGTGAGATCGCTCATATTGCAGCTTATGTAAAGAGCTCCATCCACCACCTGAGTCTGTACATTACCCAAGCGGATAAACTCCGGCATATCCCCACCGTTCATCGCAAGCTTGTAAAGTCCGCTGGAAAGCAGGCCGGGAATATTGAAGCTGTAGATCATTGCATAAGTCACGGAATCAGATACTGCCTCAATATTGGTGATGGTGCAGAGGTAGATATTGTAGTTAGTGAGATTTATATAGGTGGGATAGCTCCCACTCTGGTTCCTGAGCATGCGGCAAAGTTTCTGAGGACCGGAGGACACAGCTCCGCCGATGATATCCAGATCGGGAATGTAAACCATCAGTGAATCCCCGGCAGGATCATCGCTCAATTCTGCCATTCCTGAAAGAGCAGGAGGGAAGGCATCATCGCCAAAGTAAGCCTGATGCTGATAAGTGATCTCTTCTCCCGCATAGTTCAGCTCGCCTCTCAGCCTGTAGCGGAGGTTTTCTCCCCATTCATAGGGCAGCAGGGCTTCCATTGTATCCCCCGTCAGAGGGCTGTATTCCAGCTCCTGCCAGGAGCCGTTGTTGTTGTAAAGCAATTGGGATACATCAAAGCCCGCTTCAGGATCAAGCTCAAACCTGATATGAAGGTTACCGGAAGCGTCCCGGGAACTGTGCCGAACGTTCATATAGGGGCTGGCAAATTGTGCCGCCAAAGACAGGCTGATCAGCACAAAGACAATGGTAAGGAATTGTTTCATACACACCTCAAGGCTTGGGATACAGGCCTGCATCCAATAGTTGTTTAAAGTAAGACCAACTGGTCATATTCGGCTCGGTATATTCCTGCGGAGCAGTGCTGAAAACAGGATTGTTCTGAGCCACATAATCTCGTATATTTTGGGGAAGATCATTGTATCCTCCGGGAAGCTTGCGTCCCCGGCACACAAACACCAGATTCCCTGCCCTATCCCCCATCTTCATAAAGGGCATCCAGGGGCTGATCCTCGTCCAGGAAATAGTGGCAGGCACAGTGCTGAGAGAATCATTGGCCAGATCGGCTTTATCCACGAAGAACTGGAAGAACTCTGCAGCCTGATAGGTATCGCTTTGAGAATAATCCGGATGATCTCTGCGAGTAAGCGGAGAATCATAGAATGGGAAGATATCCATGTAATAGACCAGCTCATCTCCCAAATCCTCACTTGGAATAATTCGCCGGATATAAGGAAGATATTCCGCATCCACATTCATATCCTGATTAACAGGATCGTTCCAGATATGCACCACC
>JAKPXC010000185.1 GCA_029567705.1 Candidatus Cloacimonadota bacterium | reverse complement strand
TGGTACGAAGACAACATTGAAGAAATGGATATGTCCATATCCGCTCTAAAAGGGTATCGCATCGCTGCGTAATGAGATACACACAGTTCCATGCAAAGAGACCCTCCATTTTCCAAGCACTTAGGTGTAGGAAAGATTAGTGACTAATTAGAAACAAGGAGTCAAGAAGAAAGGAGGATTCTTAACCATAGAGAAGAGATCTTGTCCATGGTGTCCATTTCATCCATAGTTCAATCCACAGAGCACCCTAATGCGTCGCCGAGTCTTCGTCGACTCTTGCAGGACTCTTCCCGAACACTTTGCTCGGGAAGAGTCCTGCAAGACACGGTGAAGAGTCCGGGAGAAATGGGGGAGTAAAGAGTGACCAGTAACGAGTAACGAGTGACACATGTCCGGCATCTCGGTGGTCATATAGTATGGACGATATGGACACAATGGACGCCATGGACGCCATGGACAATATCTATGATCTTCTCTATGGTTACGAATCCTCCTTTCTTCTTTACTCCTTGTTTTCAAACTATTTACTCTCTTTTGCTCTCTTACTCTGTTTTAAAAAAATCCTCTGTGTTCTCTGTGGTCAATGCACTGCCCAGACGAGAAAGAGATTGACAAGTATTGCCTCCATAGCTCTTAGGTAAAAGCAGGGGGCGCATGATTCTGCGCTGCCAGGATAGATGGTGAAAGATGACAAAAGAAGAACTTAAAGCATTGGGATTGGATTGGGTACCGGAATTGCTCCGGGGTGAGGGTGAATTCCTCGCCGGATCTCTGCGTATGGGCTTGCGGATGGATAGTCCGCAGGAAAAACGCATCACGGTGGCGTATGCCCGAATCAATGAACTGGTCATAAATCTCCGGGATAAAGCGTTCCAGTCCCGGCTCAGCTATCTTCTGGAGGCTTTGAATCTTCCGCCCAAGCTGAAAGAGAACAGCTTTTTGGGCATTGCCGAACTCTTTGAGCTCAAATGCTTTGTTTATTATTATCAGCAGCTTAGAGCACTTGTTTCTCCCCTGTCCTACCATCTGCCCGATCTCGAGCCCATCTTTCAGCTTTTGGATCCGGAGAAGAGTGGACAGCCGGGCTTTCGGCTCAGTCCTGCCTTTTCTCCCGCCTTGCTGAAAACCAGCCGCAAGCTGGAGGAACTGGGGCAAAAGCTGAAGAAAATCCGGCTGGAAGACCTGCAGAAAGCCAGCCTCCTGCTTCAGGCAGCCGGGCATCAACCGCTTAAAAACACGGAATTTATCCTATCCCGTTCCCAAACCGGGCTAATCAAGCTGGTGGAGGAGAGCGGAGCTTTTCTACGCAGTGCCGAAGGCGTTGCCAGCCTCAGTTACCGCCTGGCAAACAGTCCAGAAGCCGAGGCTTTGCTTCTGGAGATGAGCCGGGTGCGCAGCGCTCAGCATGAAGCCGAAGAGCAAGTGCTGGAGAGGCTTAACGCCAAGTTGCAGAAACAGGTGAAGAAGTTGAATCAAGCCTTGGAGATCAGCCTGGAGCTGGGCTGGGACTTCCTCCGTGCCAGGTTTGCTATCAGATACAATTGCTGTATTCCCAGGCTATCCCAGCGAGGCAGAATCGTGATTACAGGTTTGCGCAATCTCAAGCTGGAGAATCAGTTAAAAGAGCTTGGGCAAGATTATCAGAAGCAGGATATTGAGCTCAGAAACCGGATAAACCTGATCACCGGACCCAATATGGGCGGGAAAACCATTCTGCTGCTGGCTTTGGGACAGTGTGCACGTCTGATGCACTGGGCAATACCGCTGCCGGCGGACGAGGCGGAGCTGCCGCTCTGGGATTTTATATATTACAATCACGATAGTCCCCGGGATAACCTCAGTTCTTTCGGACGGGAGATCGTTTCCCTGCAACGCGCTTTGGCCAAGGGGAAGAACGCTCTCTTTCTGCTGGATGAATTTGCCAAAGGCACCAATCCGGCTGAGGCAGAAGCGCTCAGTTCCGCTGTGCTCTTGCATCTTTTAAAGCGAGGCAGCACCTGTGTGGCGGCCACTCATTTCAGCGCTCCGGCGCTTCTGGAGGGCGTGGATCAGTTTATGATGGCGGGGCTGGATCAGGCTATCCTGAAGAAACTCAGTAAGATGGCGGATCTCTCTCAGCGCCTGAAAGTGCTCTCTGAGGCCATGGATTACCGCCTGATCAAGCTGAAGAAGGGGCAGAATCCGGCTCGGGCGGCTTTGGAGATTGCCAGGGCTTTGGGTCTGGACGAGGAGATTATCAAATTGGCGGAGAAGAAGTGACAATCAGCGTTAAAGAAGTCTGCGAATTGGCCTTGGAGACTGGCAGAATCATGCTGCAAAATGGCGGAACAACCAACCGCTGTGAGAAGATGATGACCACCGTCTGTGCTGCTTATGGATATCAGCGCACGGAATCCTTCGTGACGCCAACCGGCATCTTTCTCACTGTGCTGGATAAAGATAACAACGCCACCACTCAGATCAAACGGATCGAAGGACGCCGGATTGATCTGGGTAAGGTGAGCAAGCTGAGCAGCATTATAATAGAACTGAAGAATTGCGGCAAGAAAGGCGGTGAAAGCTGCGATTACCGTCATCTCATGGCAAAGCTGAAGGAAGTGGATAGCTACAATCCCTGGTCGGAATGGGTGAAGCTCTTCTTTGGCGGCATGACTTCCGGCTGTTTCTGTCTGCTCTTTGGTGGAAGCTGGGCGGAATTTGCCGTGGCTTATGCCGTGGGTATTCTGGTGAGTATCTCCATGCGGCTGATCGTTTTACTGCAGGTAAACAACTTTCTGTTGCATGCTTTGGGAGCGGCACTGGTGGTGGTCTTTGCCAAGATTTTGGATACTTGGGTACCGGGAATCAAGCTGGATAATATCATCATCGGGGGCATCATGCTGCTGGTGCCGGGCTTGGCGATTACCAACGCCATCCGTGATACCATGAGTGGAGATTTGGTCTCCGGAACTGCCCGGGGCGTGGAGGCTTTTCTGCTCTCGGTGGCCATTGCTGCCGGAAGCGGTTCCATGCTAAAGATTTGGGCGTTGGTGGGTTATTGATATGAGACCCTTTGATTCTCTCACTCTGATGCAGTTCACCTGGGCGTTTCTGTCCATACTGGGCTTTTCCATCCGTAGCAATCTCAAAGGCAGCAAGGTTTTCTTCACCTCTGTGGGCGGGGGACTGGCCTGGGCGCTATATCTGATAAGCCTTTACTACACAAAGTCTCCCTTGCTTTCGGTCTTTATTTCGACTATTATAGTATGTAGTTACTCGGAAGTGGTGGCGCCCAGATTCAAGGTTCCCGTTTCGGTCTTTGTGATCTGTGTGATCATCCCTCTGGTGCCCGGGAGCGGCTTGTATTATTCCATGCGCGCCTATCTGAATCATGATCTGATGGGTGCTTCGGAGAAGCTGCTGGAGACCCTTATGATCGCCGGCACGATCGCCATAGGCATCGCTGTGGTCTCTTCCGTCACCAATCTTATCCACCGGGTGATAAACCGGTTTTAGCCTCACTTTATGGGCTGAAGCCTCTAAACTAAGGAGTATAAATTATGTTTAAATCTATAAAACAAAGCCAGATGGAGGAGAGAATCCTCAAGAAGCTGGAAGGCAAACCCAGAGAAGCCATTGAGCTACTCTTTGCCGATGAGGCACTGCAGACTCTGCAGGAATATGCCAATATCGTGTCCATCAAGCGTCTGGGCTACAACGATCATGGCCCGGTGCACATGCGTAAGGCCACTTACAATACCATCAAGATGTTCCACCTGCTGCGGGAGGCTGAAGTGCAGATGAATCTGGAGAAGGAAGGCTTGGGCACCAGTGAAGATGCGCTGGTGGCTGTGATCTTCGCTTCTCTGCTGCATGATCTGGGCATGTCCATCGCCCGGGATTCCCATGAGATGCTCAGCATTCAACTGGCACTGCCTTATATAGATAAGGTGCTGGACGCCATCTATCCTCCCGAGGCTCTGATGCTGAAGACAGCCCTGCGTTCTCTGGCCATCGAAGGCATCTTTGGGCATATGGCAAACCGCAAGATACACTCTTTGGAGGCTGGACTTGTCCTCATCGGTGACGGAAGCGACATGGAGAAGGGACGCGCCCGCATACCCAGCATCCTCTCCAATGCCCCCAAGGTGGGAGATATCCACCGCACTTCAGCCAGCGCCATCCAAAAGGTCAAGATCGCCAAAGGCACCGAGAAGCCTATCAAGATCACGGTTGAGATGAGCGCTTCAGTAGGCTTTTTCCAGATCGAGGAAGTCTTCTTCCCCAAGATCAATATCAGTCCTGTTAAACCCTATATCGAGCTCTACGCCGGCGTACCCGAACGGGAGATGCTAAAATACTTGTAATAAACTAATATAGAGGTAGTTCAATGCCCAGAATCTGGCTGCTTGCCCTTGTTCTTCTGCTTGTATGTTCCCTGCTGGAAGCCCTGCCTGCCCCGCTCACGGCGGAGGGGAATCCCACTCTTTACCAAAGCCTTAGAGAAAATGCTCTTGATAATCTCAGCCTGCTTCCCAGAGCCCAAAAGCGGGATTACACCCGGCTGCTGGAACGCTATCCCGATGCCCTGATGGCCTATCTGATCGCCTACGAACCGGATAGCAACCTGGCTATGAGCAGCGCTTCAGTGCTCCTCAGTCACTACCTGGCTGTCGATGAAGTGCTCAAACATACCGGCCTGAACTACTCTCCGGAGTTCTTCCTTTCCTATGTGGCCAAGATTACCGTCTCGGATGAACCCATCTCGTTCTATCGCAGAAACTTCCTGGAGGACGGCCTGAGTGAGATTCTCCAGAACTATCCTGATGAAACGGAGCGGTATCGCCAAGTGGCGCTTTGGTGCGTGGAGAAGCTGCGTTTCCAGCCTACATCCGGACGGGATCAGAGTCCTATAGACATTGCCGAATACTCCCTCACCGGACGCTGTGAAGAGATGCAGATCCTCTTCGTGGCCGCAGCCCGAACGGTTGGCCTTCCATCTCGTCCCGCCTCCACTCCCTGGTGGGCACATATCGATAACAACCACGCCTGGGCAGAAATCTTCATCCAGGGCGGCTGGCATTACACAGGCGATATGGATGCAGCCTACTTCCCGGATCAAACCTGGTTCAGCGGTATGATCGACAAGACTGTCCTGATCCTCGCAGATGGCTCTTTGGCAGCAGAAGGCGAGGAAGTGCTGGCCAGGGGAACCTATGACACCCAGATCAATTCCATCCGGAACTACGCCGGAGAGCGCACCAGAACCATCAATATCAGCAGCTTTATCAACGAAGGAACTGTCATCAAAGACCTTCTGATCACTCCTCTGGTCTATAACTGGGGTAGCCTGCGGGCGATCACCACCATCCAGGCAGATTCCACCGGCAGTAAGAGTTTCAGCGTGGGACGCGGCGCTTTTTTCCTGATGCTTACCCGGGGTGAAGAACGTGCTCTGGTGCCCATTGCATCAGGCTCCGAAGATGTGACTATCCAGGTTATGATTCCGGGAACTAATGCTCTGCCTGTTATGACCGAAGGCGTTTTACTCGCCGGATTGAGCTCGGAGCGCCTGCCAGATCAGTATCTGGTGATGAACTACCCGGGTAACGAGATGAACTGGCAACAGGCTCCCGAGAGCTGGAACATCGCAGCAAATCAAGCCAAAGCCAAGATTGCTGCCGATCTGGAGGCTTTTGAGACCCGTAGCCTGCCTGTCTGGGCAGAACCCACGGATAGCCTCTTTGCCAGGGTTTATCGTTCCACCCGCGGTAACTGGACTTCTTTTCTAGATTTTACGATAAAGCACGGTCCCATCCCGCAGGGTTTTCTCAGGCTGCTGGAAGATGGCGATCCCAAGCTGCTGTGGCAAGCGCAACTCCCTCTCCTGGAAGCGCTTTACTTCTTCTATCGTGAACACAGAGACAAGCTTGCCTCGCTTTCTCCCGAAGACCGCCAAATCCTCTTCGATCCGGTGGTCTATTTTGAGGAACTGCCAATACCGCAGAAGCCTCTCTCTCGACGTCCCCAGCTTTATCCAGCTTTTTTCAAGGTACGGGGGAACAGTGAATTACAGAAGACTCAGCGCACCATCACCAAGCTTTCCAGACGCTTTCGGATAGATCCCTCCCGGGCTCTCTCCGGCTTGCTTCCTCTGCATATAGCCTTCGAGCAGAAGTTCCTAAACAGCTATCAGTTCCGCATCCTTGCCGTCTCGGCACTACGGGCAAACGGCATCCCTGCCCAGTTCAGCCGTATTCCGGATACCATCGAAGTGCTGTTGGATGGAACCTGGCAGTATTACAATGTGAGTACCAATCGAGTCTTTGACCCTTCTCAAGACTCTGAGCAAGAAAGTGTTAGCAGAAACATCCGAATCTCCGACCGAAGCGGTAACCCCTTGCGCCTGACTCCGGAGCAGATGAACCTCTCAATAGTCTCGGGACAGCAGCTCTATCCGGTCAACCGGGAGATAAGTTACAAGGGTAATGGTCTTTACGAAGCGTCCATCCCGACAGGCGGTATCTATCTACAGATCGGCTATCGGGTCTCAGACTCCCGCACTATCTATAAACTCAACTGGCTGGCACCCGGGGAAGAAGACTTCCGCATCACTCTGGAGCAGTATCCTGTAACCTGGCAGGATGCCGATCCGGCCACATTGGCTCTATTGGAAGGGATTGACACCACAGGTTTTGACACCATTGTGCTGGGGTATAGCGGTCATGAAAACACCATCCGCACTATGGAAAAGCTAAACGATCATCAGGTGCTCCTACTGGATTGCTCCTCAAGTATCGTCACCACAGCCTCTCATCGCATCTCCCCCGCTTGGCGGGAACTCGCCCAAGAGGACTACAGCAATACCCGGCGCACCATCACCCTAATCCGCTCTGGTAATACCTGGAAAGCCTACGAAGGCTTCTGGGACACGCTGCCGGAAGAGTGAACAGTGAACAGTGAACAGTGAACAGTGATCAGTGAGCTACCCTGAAAACACCGGACTAAAAATGAAGGAGAAACAGAATGGACACTTCAAGTCCGCAAAGGGTGAGTTATCGTTACAGTGAAGCGTTCAAGCTTAAGGTAGTAACGGAGATTGAAAGAGGGAAGTTGACAATAACAGAGGCAGTACGTCTTTATGAAATCACTGGTGGATGTACGATCTACAACTGGTTGCGAAAGTATGGTAAGAGCCACCTGATCAACAAGATAGTGAGGATAGAGATGAAAGACGAGAAGACGCAACTGAAGAAGCATAAGGAACGGATTAGGGAGTTGGAGTCTGCCTTGTCGTCAATGGCATTGCACAATATCTGTTTGCAGAGCTACATTGATGTGGTCAACGAGAACATCAGCAATGAAGAAAAAAAAACTTCACTTTCCAAGCTGTCCCCCGAGCAGCAGTCAGTGCTGCAACGCATAATGTCAAAGCCTCGATGATCAAGGTTTGTAACTACTTGAGTATCAGCAAGTCATGGTACTATGAGATGAAAGCCAAAGCTGCCAGGCACAAGGAATACGAGGACATGATTCTGGCCGCAGTGAGGGCGATCAGGCGAGTACATCCCTGCTATGGAGTCTTACGCTTATGGAAACAGTTGGAACGAGATAATATCATCATAGGCAGAGACCGGCTTTATAAGCTACTGAAGAGGCACAATCTGCTATTGAGTAAACGCTTTAAGGCAGTCAGAACGAGCTTTCCCGGAACGCTTGAGGGTAACTTTGAGAATAAAGTGAAGAACCTGGAGATTGATCACATAAACCAGGTCTGGTGTACAGATATCACCTATAAAGACCTTTGCAAAATTAGCCACAGGGAGGGATGGATATTAGATTATGCAAAAAAATAGGTGGGTTTTGTTACAGGACGGGTAAAACTCGCCTGAATAGCATGAAACATCTCATCTATCACGGCTTTTTCAAGCCATTTTGAGAACAAATCCCAGAATCTGGGCGCACCTCTCCTATACAGGGTTGAAGGAAAGAATTTTCATTGCCCGTTTGATGTTGTAAGCCAGGCACCTCATGTAGAGGTAGCAGGTAGTTTTTTCCAAACCCACATATCTTGATCGCGACCAGCCATAACTCCGCTTCAGTGAACCAAAGGTGCGCTCTATCACGTAGCGATGCTGAGATATAGCCTTGTTGCGCTGCTTTATGGCATCATCCTCGGGCTCATTCCGTTTACGTTTGTGCATGATCCTGTCTTCAAGACCGTTAGTTCGGAGCAATTCCTTATTGGCCTCGCTGTGATAACCTTTGTCGGCATGAATGATGTCTCCCTCCTCAAGAGGTGTTTTGCCTATCAACTCCGGAAACATCACCGTGTCATGAACATTGGCAGGCGTAACAATGATGCTCTCCACGATCCCATTGGCATCGGTCAACACATGTCCCTTGTAGCCATAGGTCGATTGATTCCCCTTCTTCATCCATCTGGCATCCTTGTCCACGGACTCCTCGATGGTCACTTCGGTCGCTTCAAAGGTGGGGGTGGATTCTTCTGACTGTGCCTCATCGCCAGTCGGTTCTGTTTCTATAAAAACCTTCTTGCGGGGACGGGCTTGGGACGAGATCAAGGTTGCATCAACCATCTTGCCTTTCCTGACCTCCAAGCCCATCTCGTGAAACTCGCCCATGATGCCCTCAAACACGGTCTTATACAAGCCGGACTTGGTCAAACGGTCCCGCCAGCGGCTGATGGTCGAATGGTCAGGGGTACTCTCGGTAATGCTGAAATCACAGAAATTCATGAACAGAAGATTGGTGCGCAGATAGAACTCCATCTCAGGATCGGACAAATCGTACCAGCCCTGCAGTAACATTACCCGAAACATCTTCACCGGATCGTAGGAATCCCTGCCTGCCACCTTTGTCCGTTGTGGATCAAGCGGCTCCAGATACTTCTTCACTTTGTCCCAGTTCACCATTTCCTTGAACTCTAACAAAAAGTGCTCTATCTGGTTCAGCCGGTTCTGAATGTCGTAATCGGTCATAGTCATCTTATCTCTGCGCATGGTAAATCTCCTGTTCTTGATAAGATGACAATATGTAGCGCTATCTAATTTGTCAAGAATTATTTACGACTAATCTTTCCTACACCTAAGTGCTTGGAAAATGGAGGGTCTCTTTGCATGGAACTGTGTGTATCTCATTACGCAGCGATGCGATACCCTTTTAGAGCGGATATGGACATATCCATTATAAGTTCTCACCCAAACCTGC
>JAKPXC010000177.1 GCA_029567705.1 Candidatus Cloacimonadota bacterium | reverse complement strand
GCGGCAGCTTCGGTATATTCTCCCAGCCAGATAGCTCCGAAACTGGCAATAGTCATCAGAAAATGCTCATCAAAAACCCGAATTCTGTATAGCTTCTTGAAAGCGTTCAGAATCACTCTGTGACCGATCAAAAACCACGCCAGCCAAACCGCTATCAGGCTTGCACTATCTTTCAGCATATAGGATACTGCCAGAGCTATCAAACCCAGCCCGATAAAGCTCCATCGCAAATAGTCCTTCTTCTCATGGCTTTGGCTCTGTCCGTCCAACACAAAGACTCCGGGCTCGATCCCGGAGGCAATCTGATTCAGTCTTTCCAGAGCGCTTTCCAGGGGACTTGAGTAGCGCACTCTGATCTTTTTATTCACAAAGTCCAGATGCACGAAATCCACTTCTGGAAGCTTAGAAATCTCTTCCTGGATTTTCAGGCTGCAATTGGCGCAATCGAGGTTCTCTATCTTATATTCTTTAGTTGTCATCATTACCTGCTTTCTGAGATGTGATCCAATGCCAGCTTAAACACCTCGGAAACATGCTCATCATCCAAGCTGTAATAGATAGTTACCCCTTCCTTACGCATCTTGACCAGGCGATGCAAGCGAAGCAGCTTGAGTTGATGTGATACAGCGGATTGCTGCATACCTGCCAGAGCTGTGAGGTCGCTCACACAGAGCTCTGCCCTTGAGAGGTAGTGCAGAATCTTGATACGGCTGGTATCACCAAACACTTTAAAAAAATCGGCCAGTAACTGAGTAGTGGTCTCATCGGGCACTTCCTTTTGAAAGCGTTCGATCTCTTCCGGAGCGATGTTCTTACAGAGGCATTTATCATTCATGTTGTATTCCTTATATGAGCATATATTCATATAATACTGAATAGAGGCTTTCTGTCAAGTTGAATCTGCAGGAAGGATTGGTGAGAAGAATTCTTTTTGTTTATTATACAAACATATATGCGACATAATAGGAATTGCATGAGCTTGGAATTAGCAGATATTGCCCGCTAAGACAGACCCGTTCGTTTTTGTAGACATATTATCGTCTCTAACTCTACTTGTTGTCAATTACTCCCCGTTTCTCCCGGAGTCTTCACCGTGTCTTGCAGGACTCTTCCCGAGCAAAGTGTTCGGGAAGAGTCCTGCAAGACACGGTGAAGACTCGGCGACGCATTGGGAAGAGATGATGATGGAAAGACAATCAGAACAAATATGCAAAAGAAAAGAGAGCCACTTCGTTAAAAGTGGCTCTCAATCTTGTTATATAGGTTGTTTACTTCTTTTTCTTGGTCAGATGGGATATGGCATCCTTCTCTTTGTGGGTCATGTGGAAGGTTTCCACCACCAGGTTACTGGCGACAAAGATAGAGGAATAGGTTCCGAAGAACAAGCCCAGAGTAATAGCCAAGGCAAAGTCATGAATCACGGAACCACCAAAGAACAAGAGCGCTAAGGCTGTGATCAGGGTAGTACCCGCTGTGATCACGGTTCTGCTCAATGTGCGGTTGATGGCAGTATTGAAGACTTCATGGTAATCTGCCTTGCGGTTGGCTTTCATATCTTCACGAATACGATCAAAGACCACGATTGTATCGTTGATTGAGTAACCCACAATGGTCAGCAGCGCTGCTATGATCTGCACCGATACTTCTCTTCCGGTGATGGCAAACACACCCAGAATAATGAAGACATCGTGGAACAAGGCAACAATTGCCATCAGACCAAAAATGAATTCAAATCTGAACCAGATGTAGATGATCATCAGAACCAGAGAGACCAGCACAGCCAATAGAGCTTGAGTGCGCAGTTCTCCACCCACTTTGGGGCCTACAACGTTCGTCTCCAGCACCACTTCTTTCTCAATATCTCTTCCGGCAATATGTTGAGGGAAGGATTCTTTGATCAAGGCAAGTAAAGCCTTGCTTGTGGCATTGGAGGTATCTTCGCTTTTATCCAGACTTCTGATCTTGATCATGAAAGTAGAATTGTCTTCATCTCCCACATATTGGATCTGAGCTTCAGGAAAGCCTTTATTGGTAAGGACGGTTCGAAGTTGATCGATACTGACGTCTTTAACAGAAGAATCCTTGGCTTTCAGGTTGATCTGAGTAGCCACACCACTGGAGAAATCTATGCTCCAATTCAATCCCTTGACGATGATTCCACCAAGAGAGACCAAAATGAAGAGAACAGAAAAAGTATAGGCAATGTAGCGGTTTTTTACGAACTGCAGGTTTGTATTTTTGAATAAATCCATCTTTCCGCTCCTTTATATACTCAGAGTCTTTTTATTGCCGGTGACGACAAATGTCTCCAGAATGGAGCGCACAAAGACGATGGCGGTAAACATTGAGGCCACAATACCAATTGCCAAAGTGATGGCAAAACCGCGGACAGGACCTGTTCCGAAGTTATACAGCACTGCAGCAGCAATGAGTGTGGTGATCTGTGAATCCCAGATAGTAATGGTAGCTCTCTTATAACCTGCATCCAGAGCGGATCTGGGTGTCTTGCCTGTGCCAAGCTCTTCCTTGATCCTCTCATAGATCAGCACGTTAGCGTCCACAGCCATACCTATAGTCAGGATAATTCCGGCTATACCCGGCATGGTGAGGGAAGCTCCAAATGCAGTCAACATAGCAATGATAAAGCCAACGTTGAAGATCAGGGCAATATCTGCCACAAAGCCACAGACCTTGTAGTAGATCAACATGAACAAAGCAACAGCGAGCAGACCAATCATACCTGCCAGCTTACCACTGGCGATACTGTCTTTACCCAAGGTTGCACCAACGTCCACCCGATTGATGGGCTCGATAGGAGCAAGCAGGTTACCAGTGTTCAGCACGATAGCCAGATCATTGGCTTCCTGAATAGTAAAGGTACCGGTGATTTGAGCACTGCCACCACCAATTCTTTCCTGAATGTTGGGAGCTGAATAAACCACGCCGTCCAGCACGATAGCCAATCTGCGTCCCACATTGTCACCGGTTACGGCTTCAAACTTACGGGCACCTTCACGCTTCATCTCGATTGAGATATAAGGCTTGTTGGCCGTGCGGATATCGGTGGAGGAAGAAGAACCTATCTCCACTTTAGCGCGGGCAAGGTCAGAGCCATTAAGCTTGGCTTCAGAGCTCAGAATGTAGAAACCGCGATCCTCAGTCTTGGATTGGCTGTTGGATTTCTCCAAGGCCACTTTGTAACCCATGGGAACGGCTTTCACAAAATTGGAATCGGCCATAAGAGCTTGGACAATTTCAACATCGGTATATTGAACCTGATAGTCCATCTCACCCTGACGGATCAAGCTGCTGAAGACACCAGTGCTGGTGCGCAGGCTATCAACAATTGTGGTATCCGTTGGGCTGGAGGCAGGCTGATCAAGAGCTGCCAGAGCCGGGAAGAACTGCAGGTTGGCTTGGATGTTTTTGTCTATTACTTCAATTACTTGCTTGGCAACATCGGGAGTCGCAACCAGTTGGAACTCCAGCATAGCGGTCTGGCGAATCAGTTGTTCTGCTGCCTCACGATCGCTAATTCCGGGTAACTGCACCAGTATGCGGTCTGTTCCGACTTTCTGGATGATAGGTTCAGCGACACCGTATTGGTCAATACGTTCGCTTATGATTTTGATGTTTTGTTCAACAGCCTTGAGGGCATCCGATTCGGACAATCCATCTGTCTTGACTTGAAGCAGAATCTGCATTCCGCCTTTGAGATCAAGACCCAGCTTGAGCTTTTGATTTGCCCAAAACTCGGGAAGGTTTGGTATTGCCAAAGGAGCCAGGTAATATGCTGTGATGCATATAAACAAGACTATCGATAGGCCTCGCCAGGAAAACTTTTTCATTGGCATTTGCTCCCTTTCTTATTCGATTTATTATGCTATTTACACTTATCTCTCACCAAAACTTTAATAAGGCCTCTTTCGTCAAGTCTTTTGTGCCAACAGCAGCCTTGGTGTTCCCGTCTTTGTGTGCTTTATCTAGTTTTTGGCAGGAATCTGATGATCAGTCTTGAAACCTACGGCTTTGTCCTGGTTTTGGCCTTGCAGCTTGATCTCACCAAAGACCTTTTCGTAGTTTTCGATATTGGTCTGCAGGGCTTGCAGGAATTGCTTGGCGTGTTGAGGCGTGCAGACTACACGGGTGTAGATCTTGGCATCCGGGACGCCGGGCAAGATTCTGCCAAAATCCAGCACGAACTCGCTGGGATTATGATTGATAACGAAGAGATTGGCATAGACGCCTTCTCCTACCTTTTCATCGATCTTGAGGTTAATCTGATTGGGTTGATTGGCTTGATTCATTTTCATTCTCCTAATAATTCTTTTACTTTATCATAACTTAAATGTAAGCCGTTGGTTCTGATCCCCTGAAGAAGCTCACGATAGTGCAGGGAGGCAGAGCAAAGCTCGCTATTGCCCAAAACCAGCAATCTTTCGCTAGCCCGACTGATGGCAACGTTGAGTTTGCGATCCACCCTGCCGTCATCGGATAGGGATTCTATCATTCTCAATTCATGAGAAGCTTTCAAAGGCAGGGTAAGGATGATGTTCTTGCGTTGTGAGCCCTGGTAGCGTTCGACGGTATCCACGCTTACCCCAAGGTGCTTTTGTGGAAGTCTGTTGCGGATAGCCTGGATCATGGCCCGAAAAGGCGCAATGATGCCAAGATCAGTCTCCGGGGAGTTCAATTCTCCTGCTTCATCCAGTATAGAAATAAGCCTGTTTACGGATGCTGCGATCCGGGGATCGGTCTTGCTGCTTTCACTGAGCGGAATATCCAGCCAGATAAGCCGTGTGGATAGAAGGGGGTGACTATCTGGTATATCCTGCAGATTCTGGGATTGCCTTCCTCCGCCGCTGGTGAGACGGTTATGGTAATAAGATGAGATTAACCCAGCGATCTGGTCGTGCATACGGTAGTGAATGGAGAGAGTATTGAAAGCATGAATCCAACTCTTAGTCTCAGCCAACAGGAAAAGACGTTCCAGCAAGGACCGGGATAAACCCGAGTAAGCCAAGCCTTTCAGGGACTCATTCTTAAAGTGGTAACGGTGTTTGGTTTGCAGCACGATAGGTGGCAACTGGTTCTGATCTCCGATCAGGATGGTTTTCTTTACTTTGGTCATGAAACCAAGTACAGAGGGCTCGATGATCTGGGAAGCTTCATCGATGATCAGTTCATCGAAGTGTATAAATGTGAGAGCGTCTTTAAGCCAGGAGGAGGCACTCTGTATGGTGGATACCCAGATTCTAGACTCATTAAGGGTATTCTTTATCTGTAAGGGACTCTTATCCTTTGCTACAGCAGATAGCAGCGAATCTGTGATACTGGTGGAAAAACCTGTTCTGATAAAGGGAAGCCCATTCTCTTCCAGATTGCGGCAGATCTCGTCCACAGCCCGGTTTGTATAGCTCAGGATTAATAGCCTTCTACTGCTCTCATCGAAGACCTGCCTGATGTAACTCATCAGAAGGCCGGAAGTCTTCCCTGTGCCGGGAGGACCTTGGATCACACAGTAATCCTCTGCGTTTTGCATCTGCCGGCAAATGTCCTGTTGACTTGTTCCATACTGTACTATGCTGCCACGAGGAGGCCTGAGACCCAATAAACACTCTCGTTTGTCCCTGGGCGCACCCAGGAATGTAAATAGCGAGCTTAAGGGAACGTACAACAAGCTGTCCAGAATATCGTGCTCAATAGCCCAAGAGTCTTCTCCAGTCATCAGCATATCGCCCTTAAGGCCGCCCCGAATGGAGATTACAAGCTCTTTATCATTGATTTCCCGTAGATTGCCACGAAGCAACTGCTGCTTTTCAACAGGCCGGTTCATGTTGTATAGAACCACCACGTCGCCTTCGCGAAAATCGGAGCTGATCTCTTGTGGAAGGCTTAAGACCACGGTGGTTAAGTCCCTTGATTTAATCTTTAGTCCGGTTATTATCTGAAAGCTATCCAGCTTGGTAACAGGATCGTCCTGCCAGAGGCTGCTGTATCCCTTGCCATGTAGGTTTTCAGGATCCGCTGAGCCGGTCTTAACCGTCCAGATCTCACCAATCACCGCCTTGACCTGCTGCAGGAACCACTCAAACTCCAGATCATCAATTGAGCAGAGGATTTCCTGCACTTGACGGGATTTCTCTTTGAAGATTGGATTCTTGTAGTCTACTCTGGAGTTCTTCAGCCAAGTGAAGAAGGGTGCAGGATCTTGAGCCAGTTGATGCAGAATGCCTATTATCCGGTTCCGGCAGAAGAGAAGCTCCTGTTCACGAAGTATGTGGTTCTCTACGTTTCTCAGAAACTGCTCGGAAGCAGCAGAATACAGAATGGAACTGGAGGAGCGCACACTACCGCCAAAGATGCTCCTGATGATCATGTTATATGCGGTGACTTGCATCTGTTGACTGCGCCAAGTGTCACGGGCTGGGTATTTGCCGCTTTTTAGCTCAACAATAGCTAGTTTTTCACCATCGCCGTAGAGTAAGTCCAGCCGTCCCTGCAGGCCATACTTGGGACAGATAAAAGATGGCTCCACTTGCAGGTCCTGATCTCCCATGGATTCTGCGAAGGACTTTAACTGCGGAAAGTGCTGGTTATAGATGGTATCGTTGATGCGTTGAACGGCTTCTTCTCCCAGGCTGCAGAAAGCAATGGGCTGGCTTTGGCGAAGTGTCCCCGCGAAATCCTCATACTCAGCTTTGGGATTGAAGACGAGATGGTCGAAGAGCTGATTCACCAAGTTTCCCAACATGAGTTTCTCGTTCACTGGCTCGCTGATCAGCTTGTTCATAATGAAGAACTGCGGTTGGCAACTCTCATCCTGGATGCATTCTGCAACCGATGTGGCATCCAGCAGAAAATCGGGCTCGAGCACCACTTGAGTGAGAGGATTGGAATAGAAAACCAGCGGATTGTTCTTGGATCTGCTCAGCTCCAGAAAAGCCAGGTTGCAATATGGCCACACCATCTTATCCAGATAGCTCCAGCACCTGCCTTCAGAACGGGACTTCTGGTCATCTTTCAGATATATGTTGCAGAGCTCGCCTTGCTCATTCAACACCAGAAGCTCTATTTCAAAATCCCGGACAGTCCTATCCTGTAAACAAGCATTGAAGCTCTCCTTGGGGCTATCCGGCAGTTTCTGATAAGGCTTCACCGCTTTATCAAGCAGGAAACGGCTGATTAGGTCTGAGGGAGCGAGCTCTCCAAAGAACTCAAGAAGGGTAACGATTACAAGTATTCCCGAGCTGAAGGCGGCATCAAAACCACTCTCCATATCGTCATGAGCAGCCTTGTTGCAGATGATCCTGAGGTGATTGGCCTGGTAACTCAGTTCCCGGGGTACTTGGTTCTCTTCGTGGATGAACTGCATTCTGGGAAAGAGTCCGGAGAAAGCTCTGCTTTCCTGGCTGCAGAGCTGTTTATAGAGCCGTTCCAGCACTTGACGCAGCAGTATCAGCTTGGTCTTGGCATCCTGCGGGGAACTTATCAGCTCTTCCAGTCTGCCATGAATCTGCCTGCCTGTCTCTAGCGAGAGAGAATGCTTAGTCTTGCTCAGAGCTGTCCTCTTCTTGATCTGTTCTTGAGAAGAAGGCTTCAATAAAGCTGTTTATGTCAAAGGGTTCCAGATCATCGATCCTCTCCCCCACGCCAATGAGTTTCACCGGAAGCTCCAGGTTGTGTTTCAGGTTGAAGATCACTCCGCCCTTGGCAGTACCGTCGAACTTGGACAACACTATTCCTGTGAGTTTTATCGCATCGTTAAAGTGCTTGGCCTGAGAGATGGCATTTTGGCCGGTGGTGGAATCTATCACCAGAAGAGCTTGATGCGGGGCTTCTGGGAGAAGTTTCTTGATTGTGCGGTCTATCTTTTCCAGCTCTTTCATGAGTTTGTCTTTGGTATGTTGCCTTCCTGCCGTATCTATCATGACAACGTCTATGCCTTTGGCTATGGCAGAGCTTATCCCATCATAAATGATCGCAGAAGGATCGGCATTCTGCTGGCTCTTGATAAACTGGGCTCCGCTGCGTTCTGCCCAGATACTAAGCTGTTCGATGGCCGCAGCACGCCAGGTATCCCCCGCCACGATCAGGACGGATTTTCCCATCTGACGGAACCTATGGGCAATCTTGCCGATACTGGTGGTCTTACCCACTCCATTGACTCCCACAAAGATGATAACATGCGGCCTGCCCTCGGGCAGCTCAAAGAAGTCTGCTTCTTCCACATAATCCTTCAGCAGGAGCTCTTTCATAAGCTCCTGCAGCACTTCCATCACCCTGTCCGCATCCGTAATCTGCTCAAAACGTATCTGTTCACGAAGCTTATCTACCAGATAGAGGCTCATTTCCGTTCCTGTGTCACAGCGCAGGAGGATCTCTTCTATCTCTTCCAGAAGCTCTTCATCCACCTTGCCTCTCAGCTTGATTGCTTCAGCGATTTTTCCCAAGAATCCATTCTTGGTCTTTGCGAGTTTCTTCCTCAGAGAACGCACAATACTCAGCATATATCTATCTCCATAAAACGATTATTATTGACATGCAGTGTAGGTCAGATAAATTTGTAATAGTCGTATTAGTCAATATAAATCTATGAGGATACCGATGGAACCACGAGCTTTCAAACCCGAAATGCTGCTGATCATTGCCCTGCCCATTGTGCTTAGTTTTTTGGGCGGAACCTATTTAAACGATGGCACAAATGCCTTTGTAAACACTGCTGGGGGAAGAACCATCACCCAGTTTCATATCTATATGGGTATGAGCCTGCTCTTTTCCACAATCGGGTTCTTTACTTATTGGGGGAAGAAAAACCTCGCCTTTATAAGCATGATACTTCTTCCGGTGTTACTCACAGTTGCAATACTGATGTACACTAGGGAAAAGATTTCAGCTTTCGCTCTTTTTATCCCTCTGCTTTTTATGACAGGCTCGAGCTATCTTATCCTTCGCTATGTGTTTTACAACAAAGCTTTCCTCCGGTTCAGAACAATTCTTTCTTCACTTTCCGGTGCCTTGGTGATGAGTGTGTATTTCCGTCTGCAGTATCTACTAATGAATGTGAGTGTTGAGCCCGGCTTTTGGATGAACCGCTTTGTAAGCTCTTTGCTGCTATTTATCTTTATCACTCTGGGGATGTCTCTGGCAGATATGTTCATAGTCAATAAAGAGCTCCGTGAAGCCAATTATATACGCCGTCAGAAGATACTAAGCGACGAAATCGACGATGAGGATGATGATGCTCTCTGATGCTGGCTTTTTTATGATAGAAGCAGGAGATCAGCCTATAGACTATGTAAAGGCGTTTGGTAACAGCAATCCTGTTTACATCGAGATCGGCAGTGGAAAAGGAGAATTCATCAGCCAGTATCCGCCCACCCATCCGGAGTGGAACTTCATTGGCTTTGAAGTAAGGCACAAACGCATCGTCAATTGCCTGAAGAAGCTTGATCCAGAGAAGAATTTAAACGTCCGACTGGCAGAGAAAGCCGTGGACGAGAAGATACTGAGCTATCTTGCCCCGGAATCGATTCACGGAGCTTACATCCAGCATCCCGATCCCTGGCCAAAAAAGAAACATCATCGCCGCAGATTGATTCAACAATCTTTCCTGAATTCATTGGCAGCAGTCCTGAAAGCAGATGCCTTTGTACAGGTCTCTACCGATCACGAAGAATATGCCGCTTGGATTGTTGACCAGTTTCTGCAGAATCCCTTCTTTGTATCCATCTACGATGATCCCCTTCAAGAGCAGCCCATTCTGGATGAGCATGTCGTCACTTGGTTTGAACGTGAACAGCTCCGCTTGGGTTACAAACCAAACTATATGCTCTTCAAGAAGCTTTAACCGAGGTTATTATGAACTATAGTTTCAGCGAAAACCACGATGTCAATAAGATGCTCAACCAAGTAGTAGAGAGCATTACCAGCCTGGCCAACAGCCAGGTCATGCATATCCGCCGGCTCACCAAGATTGGGGAATCACTCTCCTCAGAGACAGATCTGCATAAGATCTGGGATATGATCCTGGAAGAAGCAGTTGCTTTCACCAATGCGGATGGAGCCACAATCTATCAGCTTTCGGAAGATGGCAGATACCTGGATTTCAAGGTACTGTTCAATGGCACTATGGGCTTACGTAAAGGCGGAGTTTACGGAGAAGTGGGCTGGCCTTCCATACCGCTTTTTGATACAGATGGCAATCCCCGGCTGGCGCATATCGTCACAAACGTCTTTCATCTCAAACGCAGCCTCTGCTTCGAAGACGTTTATATGCAGGATGAATACGATATCAGCGGCACCAAGAAAGCAGACGCCGATCATAACTACCGTTCCAAATCCATGCTCACCATTCCTCTGAAGAACCACGAAGATGAAGTGCTTGGCGTGATACAGATCATCAACGCCATGGATGAGAAAGGCGAGATCAGCACCTTTAGCGAAGAACATATCACCATGATAAACTCCCTGGCTTCCCAAGCTGCAATTTCGCTCTCAAACCGGAAACTGATCGAGGGCTTGGAACTCCTGCTCATGCAATTTATGCGCTCCATCGCCACAGGTATAGAAAAGAAATCCAAATACTCCTCCGATCATATTATGCGTGTGGCAATGCTCACAGATATGCTGGCTCAGAAGCTCAATGAAGCCACTGAGGGCAATTATGCCGACCTGCATTTTACCGAGATAGAGCTAAAAGAACTCTCCATGGCAGGATGGATGCACGATGTAGGCAAGATCATCACTCCGGAATTCATCATGGATAAAAGCACCAAACTGGAGACCATCCTGGATCGCATAGACTTGGTGGAAACCAGGTTCAGGATGATGATCCTCCTGATGGATTTACTTCATACCAAGCTACCCGAAGAAAAGCTCTCGGAACTGATCAAAAGCCAGTTTGGAGAAGATCAAAGCCCGAATACCATCACCTCTTGGCTGGAAGACTCACTGGCTTTCATAAAGAAGCTCAACATCGGCGGAGAATTCGTTCCCGATCCCGAAATCGCCAGGGTGGAACAGATCGCCAAAGTCTCTATAGAGTATTGTGGGAAAAGCTACTACCTGCTGAGTGAAGATGAGACCAACAACCTGAAAATCCGCAAGGGAACCCTCACCTCAGATGAGATCAAACAGATGAGTGCACACGTCTCTGTCACCTGGGATATGCTTTCCCAGCTCAGCTTCCCCAAGAAGTATAAGAACGTTGCCTTCTACGCTTCAACTCACCACGAGAAGCTCAATGGCAAGGGTTACCCCAAAGGCCTCACTGCCGATGACCTGCCTCTGCAAAGCCGAATCATTGCTGTAGCCGATATCTTTGAGGCTTTAACCTCCTCAGATAGGCCATATAAGAAGGCTAAAACTCTCAGCGAATCCCTCCGCATTATGGGATTCTGCGTGAAAGACGGTGACCTCGATCCTGACCTGCTGGATTTCTTCCTCGATTCGGGCTTATATATGGATTACGCCAAAGAATACATGCAGCCAGAATACATTGATAACGTTGATATAGAGAGCGTTAAGAAGCTCTATCATAAGTAACGCTTGTGATCGATATGTCTAAGCTTATAGCTGGCAAGCTCTGGCTAGCTCCTTTGGCCGGTTACACTGATCAAGGCTTCAGAAGAATCGCCAAAGACTGGGGTGCTGATGTGCTGGTGAGTGAGATGGTTTCCTCAGACGGACTGGTACGAGACTCCCGTAAAACAATTCAGTACATCCTTTTTACTGAATCTGAACGCCCATACGGGATCCAGCTCTTTGGTTCCAATGCCCTCATCATGGCAAAAGCAGTGGAGTTCTGCCTGCAGTTTGAGCCAGATTTTATTGATCTGAATATGGGCTGCCCTGTGAAGAAGGTAGTGAAACGGGGTGCCGGAAGCGCTCTGATGCAGAATCAGGAACTGGCAGGCTCAATCGTCAAGGAATCAGTAAGAGCATCAGCGGGAATCTTGCCCATATCAGTCAAGTTCCGCTCCGGATGGGATAATAGCAGCATCAACTATCTTGATTTTGGCCGTCTCATGCAAGATTCAGGTGCCAGCTTTGTTTGCCTGCATCCCCGCACACAGAAACAGATGTTCTCCGGACTCTCAAACTGGGAGCATATAGCCTATCTTAAGAAGCATATCACCATACCGGTAATCGGCAATGGAGACATCTGCAGCCCCGAAGATGCCATCAGAATGCGGCAAGAAACATCGTGTGATGCCATGATGATCGGCCGTGGAGCTCTGGGACGTCCCTGGCTCTTCTCCCAGTGCAAACAACTGCTAACTACCGGGACTTACGATCCAATGTTACAGAAAGATCTCGTGAATACCGTTCTCAAGCATGTGGAATATGCCCTGATGCACAAACCTGAACATGTGGTTGTGCGTGAGATGCGTTCCCACATGTGTTTCTACACCAAAGGCATGGTGGGCGGAGCAGAGCTGAGAAGAAGGATAAACCGGGCAGAATCAGCAGTTGAGCTAAAGGATATTATTACCAATCAGCATTTTGTTTGAGTATATGAAAAACGGAGCTTCGTAAAGCTCCGTTTAGATATAATTTTTGCTGACCGAACAAGTCACTTACAAGCGACAGGATGTCGCTTCCACTGTATCAACAGCACTTACTCCAGCCATGGGTGTGTTTCTGCCAATTCGGAGATTGGCCGCCCAATAATGGGGGCGACAGCTG
>JAKPXC010000091.1 GCA_029567705.1 Candidatus Cloacimonadota bacterium | reverse complement strand
CGATAAGAGGATGTTCGAGATCTACAAAGGTCAGAATTCCACCCTCTACCCCGTAAAAATCCTTAGTGATTCCACTTTCTACTATCTGGATATCCCTTGGTTGGCACAAACCAAACCCAGCCTTCGCAAAGGTGATGTGTATGGCAAAAATTCCAAGGAGGAAGCAAGCTTCCCTGCCGAAAGCAGCCGGTTCCGGTTCTTCAACTCTATGTTGTACTATCTGGAAAAGGGTGCACTAAAGAGCTTCGACACCACTAGCAGCAAACGCAACGACATCAATATCAGTCTGGAATACAGTTACAATGTAAAGACGCTGAACCAAAGAGTGTTTGAACAGGTATGGGGGAACTTCCTGGAGAACTTCTATGATCCCAATATGCACAATCAAGATTGGCACAAGCTGTATCGAGAATATCTGCCATATACAGACAAGGCACTTGATATCAATGAGATCGGTAGCATCATAGACGAAATGGTGGGAGATCTGAACGCATCCCACACCGGGTTTACCCCACGTCAAGAACATGAAAGAAGATTCAAGTCTCAAGCATTTTTGGGGATCGAGTTTGACCGTTCAGAGCGGTTAAAACAGGGGATCCGGATCAGTCGCGTGTACCCAACCACCAGATTGGCAGCCTTTTATGGGATTAGTGATGGCGACATCCTGACCAGTTTGGACGGCGTGATCATCCAATCCCACACCCCGGTTGATTCTCTGCTAACGGGAAAAGTAGATAAACAGATCAAATTCACCATCCAGAAAGGTGATCAGGAGATTTCCGGCCAGGTGACGGGTCTGAGCGGTTCTGCTGCCAGAGAGTTGTGGTACCAATACCAAGTAACCAGAAATCGCCAAAAAGTGGAAGCTGCAACTGCTGGCAGAGTGGGATACATCCACGTACCGGCAATGGGAGAATCGAACTACGACGATTTTTACAGGGATTACTTCCGGGATAATTTCGATAAAGAGGCAGTTATCCTGGATTTCCGCGGAAATCGTGGCGGCAGAGTTCATGACGATATTATTTCTCTGCTAACCAAAACACCCTATGCATACTCTGCACGCCGAAACTGGGGAAATATACCCAGGGTCGAGCCCAGAGCGGGAATTTATGTACCGACTATCGTTCTGGTGGATGAGGACAGCTTCTCAGATGGCGAGATTTTCCCGAATATCTACCAGTATCTCAAAGTGGGTAAAGTAGTGGGATATCCTTCCAGCGGCGCCGTGATCGGCACTTGGCCAGCAGAGCTCTTGGATGGCTCCAGCATGAGAATGCCAGGAACCGGTTGGTACAAAGTGGACGGCACAAACATGGAAGGCACTGGTGTAATGCCGGATATCTTAGTAGAACACAGTTTGAACGACATCATCTCAAACAACGACCTTCAGTTGCAACGTGCCATCGCGGAAATCCTAAAAGAGATTACAGAATGACCATAGATGGCATAATCAAACAAGCTCAGGAGTTGAGCAAGAAAAACTGGATCCATGCCATGCATATCCTGCAGAACGCAGAAGATCAGCATCCGGATGAACCGCTGCTACAGACCACTATTGCGGATCTCTTCATCACCAAAATGCACTATCAAAGCGCGTTAAAGCACTATCTGCGGGCATTGGCATACGAGCCGGATAATCCACTGTTAATACAAGCGATTGCCTCCTGTTATCTGGCTCAGAGGGATTACCGGCTCGCTTTGGTATATTACCTCAGGATCAAAAACCCAAGCGAGGACATCCTCTATAACATAGGTTACACTCAAGCCCTGCTCGGTAAAAACAGGGATAGCATCGCAACCATGCAAAAGCTACTTACCCGCTTGCCAAACCACCCTTTTGTGTATTATGTGATTATCGAGCAATACTATGAACTGGGAGAAACGGACGAAGCTTTAAGATACTTGCGGCAAGCCCGGCAATATTGTGGAGAAAACATGCAACTCAGCTTGTTTGGAGGTTTGCTGTTTTCTGCCAAGGGGATGCACATGCAGGCATATTACAGCTATTCACAAGCGGCAAGTTCGGGCAAGATCAAAAATCCGGACCATATGATCCGCTTTGCTTCTTCAGCTCTAAACACAGGGCTTCCCTTGGAGGCGATCCGCATCCTCCAAGATGCTGAAGGGCAGTGGCCATATCTCAGCGAGATCTATGTAAACCAGATGCGCACCTATCTTTATCTGGGTGATGTTCATAAAGCCAAGGAAGTACTTATGAGAGCCAGGAAAAACGTCTCTCGCCACAGCCCTTCCTTAAGGCTTATGGAAGAGCGGCTGAAAGAGCTTTAATCCGTGAACGTTAAACGGTTTTCAATTGCGCCGGGTTTTGCTTACCAATTCATAAAGCAGATAGCCGTTTAACATATACAGCACCTTGTCGAACTCTTTGTCTCCGGGGATGATCACATCCGCATTCTTCTTACTGGGCTCGATGAAGGCTTCATGAGAAGGCTTGACCGTTTGCAGATATTGATCTAAAACACTTTCCACATCCCTACCGCGGTCGATGATATCTCTCCCAATCCTGCGGGCGAGGCGCAAATCTGCATCGGTATCTACATATATCTTCAGGTCTGACAGCTCCAGTAATTCCGGATAGTACAGCGCAAAAATCCCTTCCAGGATGATCACTTCAGCCTCCGCAATGCACAAGCTACCTTCAGAACGGCTATGAGTTACAAAGCTGTAATCCGGCACATTTACTGCCTTGCCTGCCAGCATGTCGTGGATATCTGCCAAGAGGTAATCCTTGTCGATGGAGTCGGGATGGTCAAAATTCACTTTCGCCCGCTCCTGCGGG
>JAKPXC010000209.1 GCA_029567705.1 Candidatus Cloacimonadota bacterium | reverse complement strand
GTAAAAAGAGAGGTTCCCGTTGTGACCGGGAGGGGGTCAATCGGCCCACACCCTTCCACGATCACTCCCGGCGCCTGAGCGCGAAGGCAAGCAGCCCCGCGACGATAAGCCCGATAGGCGCATAGACAACGGGCGCTTCTTTCGGCGTCGGGGTTGCGGCCGAGGCAGGTGCAGGTGTCGATGTCAGCGAAACCTCAGGTTCCACCACATCAGGCTCCTCCCTGTTCTTCTCCTCCTCTTCCCCAACAGTCGCGACAGGCACCGGTGTCAACACAGGTGCTTCAACCGTCGCACCATTTTTCTCGAGTACTATCGCGAAGACAGAGAATCCCGGCGTCACTGCCTCGTAGTATGCTCTGCCTCCTTCTTCTTTGACAAGAATTGTCTTGAGGTGCACCCATTGCCCATCGGTGTAGCGCATCAGGGCGACATCGGTTGTCTTCATACCCATTGCCGAGAGGTACCCGACCGGGACATTGAAGCTGATCAGAGCCTCATCAAAGTCTGCGCTCTCCAGGCGGTGCAACGTGATCTCAAGATACTGGTAGGTCTCGGATTTCGGGGGCGTGATCGATCCCGGGAGTGAGCGTATTTGCTCAGCAATTATCAGGGCACGGGAGATATCTGCTCCGCTCTCAATGGTGATCGTACTAACCGGAAGGCCTGTAAACGAGAAGGATACACCGTTCCCAGATGTAAGAGCGGATCCGGTGGATACTGATGAGTCATCGCCCGAACTGTCGCTGGAGATGTCGACCGGGGCGGGCCTCATGATCGTAATATAATCCACTTTAGTGGATGTGTTACACCCACCGGCATTTGTTGTAGTCAGTTTCACCGTGTAAGTGCCTGCAACAGTATAATTGTGGATGTAAGTCGGGTTTTGCACAGTCGCTGTATTTCCATCGCCAAAGTTCCATTCCCATATAGCCGGAGTACCGCCAGCGGGGATATCGGTGAACTGCACCGGCAAAGGAGCGATGCCACTAGTTCTGTCTGCCGTGAAATTAGCGATCGGTCCTGGGACTGATCTCATGCTTACATCAAACTCGATCTGCTTCTGACGGACAACATCCAATCCTCTTTGGACTTCTACAAGGACAGAGTAGTGGCCTGGCTGTGTAGCATAAAATGTCCCCTCATATACACCTCCACCACTATCAGACAACACCAGAGTGCCCTGTGATAGATCAGGCAATGTAATACTTGCAGTAGCCTGCGCATTCACAATACCTACATCATCCTCCGTAAAGTTTGCAGTAATCTTAACGCCCTCTCCCATATCATAATCCAGTTTGTCAGTATGTGCATCCAGTTTAATGGTAGTGGAGGCCGATAGTGCGAGTGTGTAGTTCTCCTTCTGACCCGTGACATCGACACCAACAATGTCGTAATTCCACGCCCCGGGTTGTGGGTTCTGGACTTTATAGATCTCATACGTATCCTGGGAAATGTAGGAGATATCGGGATCGTCAGTGCCGTTTGGGTTTGACTGGTTAAGCGTCACCTTATCTCCATCAGGATAGTACAGTACAAGATCAAGATCACTGCCCGGCCAGAATAAAGCCAGATTGAACGCCATGATGCTAAAATCTACTGGCAATGAACCAGTTATTGTCTCGTCCTTGGCAATCTTACCATTCTGAGTTTCTACTTGAACATATCCTGTGACGCTCTGGCTAATGCGAGTGTAAATATCTTTGAGAGTATCACTCTTTAGTGAGGTATAGTATTCCCCACCTGTCTCTTCAGAAATGTCTTTGAGGAGCTTAACGTCAGCCTCCGTTGTGAATCCGATGGTGTAAATAGGCCACCCTTTTGCTCTATAGTCCGGAACTACACTTGATGGTTCTGTCCCGGTGTTGTGCTCGCCATCCGTCAACAGTATAGCGGCTTTTTTGTGCTCAGGGTTCGCTGCTACACTATCCAGCTCATTGTAACCCTTTCGAAGCCCATCCCCAATATTAGTTGATCCTGATGAACCGATCTTATCGATAGCGCTTTTCAAAGCAATCTCGTTTCCACCGACCCTGGTAAGTCCTTTCTGGACCTTCGCCGAGCTATCAAAACTAACAACTGCGATCTGATCTGCAGCGCCGATAATATCGATAAACATTTTCGCTGCTTTTAGGCGATCATCTTTCGGATCATTCCAACTCATGCTTCCAGAGCTATCGATGACCAGAGCAACGTCAACATTTTTTGACGTGGCCAAATCCGCCAATACCGGGTGTGTCAGTCTGTAGTCATTGTCGGCGACTCGTTGAGGTTTGGGTTTATTGTATGTCCTTACAAAAATACTTCTTTTATCATACACATCGTCATCTGGAGAGCTATTAGAATATGCCCAGATCTCGATTTTCTGATCTTCATCGTAGGTATAATAGTACTTAAAACTGTAGGAGGTCATTTTGGCACTGATAAGCCAGGTGCGAAGATTTTTATCAAGTGTTATCTCACCACCGGTGTGATTTTTAACTTCATCATCCTTGATGATTGTCCACTTTTTAATACCAATATCTTTTATTACGTCACTTTCTTTTTCATCGCTTTTTATGCTTTCTTTTATTAGTTCCCAGTCTAAGGGAGAATCTAAAGTTGTTTTGTTTGTATCTTTTACATCATCCCAATTGGTTCCAGTTACATGCCCCCATTTTATTTCAAAATGTCCTCCACCACCTTCAGCGGAGACATTATAGGAAAACCACTGTTTCTTTAATTTAAGCCTGAGATCCTCAAGACTTTTAAAGTTACCCTCACTAAAGAGTTTATGTCGCTTTATTGTATCGTCAAGGGCTTTTTTAGAGTTTAGTTTATCCAATGTAGTCCATTCTTCACGCGGTTCAGTTACAGTAATCTGAAATGGTCCAAGTCCGCCACTGAAGTGGAACCCCTCCAGCTCCGGCAAATCTTTATGCCAATGATCAGCTGAGTCATTGCTATGTGCTCCATATCCACAATTACCTACTTCTGCATAAGCCAAGGCAGCAAGCATTATTTTAAATTGATCTCTGGATATCTCCCAATCGTCAATATACCCCTGTGAGTCAACCACACTGTCGATGTCGTTAAGGAGATCCTCGGGGATCTTTGCAAGTACAGATATAGTCGTGAAAGGTTTAGGTTCGCTAGCATCCATTGAATGCGGAACAGATTCTTCTGAATCCCTGTGAACTGCCCGGTAGTAATAGGTAGTACCAGGTTTCAGTCCTGTGAGGGTAAACTCGTAACTTGGGTTGTTAGCAGAGACCGTCGTGTATCCGACCTTCGTTTTTCCAACGCCCCCTCCTTCATATCTAAAACAGACGCTGTATTCCTGATTATCACCATCATCATAATTGATGAGCTTACCGTGGAGAACCGCACTTGTTGAGGTGACGGGGGTGGCTGGCTCTGTTTGCAATTTTGTTGATGAAATCTGGCTCTTTGTCGTAGCGGCGGTGTACTCGGCTATCAATGTACTGCTACTCTCAGCCTCATTCGGGGCAGTGAGGTTGATCACATCTGTCGGAGCAACCTCCATATCACCCCACCCCCCTACCATAGCATCCGGTTCTTTATACGATTCAGCTGCCGGCACTCCTGCAACAGCGCAGGTGCAGAGGATTAAGAGTGCAAGGCACCCGGCTATCAGTACGTTTAGTTTCATATCATTCTCACCACTTATCACTGCCTGAAGACACGAGATTAAGAACTGTAACTTGTTCTGGTGTCATCAAAAATGCGTGATGAAGAACAATAGATGACAAGGCAACGCGCGCCGGTATCGTCGGTGGTAGTCTCTGATTTCTGGGGTTACGCTTTATTGATGAACATATCCCGCTTTCTTCATGACATTGTATAAACATGTGATCTATCCAATGATAAGGACATCGAAATTGAACGCCGCTTGTAGTATCCCGAATAAACATATCCGCCTCTGTGCATCGCTCCAGGGGCTGCCTCGGCGGGAAACAATTCCGGAATTAATCCCGGCCAAACCTGCGAGATCTGATCCTATGCCCCAGATGACCGCCTCTCCAATTAACATAATCCCGCTACTCCTCGCTCTATCCCTGCAGTGTCTCGGGTTCGTCCGGACTTCACTCTGTAGGGGGCCGTATCGACACCCACTCTGCAGGGCCGAGATTCCGCGCTGGACAGACTATCGGGAAACCGCGTGCCCGGGGAGCGGCTGCGCCGCCAACCAGGGACTGTGCCGGACCTCTCCGGTGGGTCTGCTCGACAGGGGCAGAACTCCGGCGTATCAAGTGATCCAGCGCACCCCCGGTTGCCGCACGCGAAGGCTGAGACCCAGAATCGAGTCGCTCGCGGTGCCGCAAAGGTAGTGCAAAACTCAACCGCACGGGTTCGTGCCACCGTCCCGTATCCGAAGACAGCGTGAAATAAAAAAGTAGGGTTAGTTAGGGTTACTTCCGGCGCAGGACCAGGAAGGCAACTGCACCAAGGCCGGCAAGAGCAACAAGTGCTC
>JAKPXC010000069.1 GCA_029567705.1 Candidatus Cloacimonadota bacterium | reverse complement strand
GGATTGGCATTATGGATTTCAAAGTAGATATTCTCCATCGGAATGCCATTATTGGTATAGACTTCCAAGTCTATATTCACATTTCTGGAGGCTTGCCAATTGAATCCATCGGCAACCACCAAGTCCCGCATGGGAACAAAGAGATCTACTTCTCGCCGGTCGCATGCGCTGAGCCCCAAGCTCAGGATGACCAGAAAGAGAAACAATCTGATGTAAGTCTTCATATTCATACCTCTATTATATTAATCTTAGTTCATGCTATAGTGTAATCAATGTTAAGTATCGCGCAACGATAATTTCGTTGTTATGAAGATAATCTGACAAGGCGAATAGCTTAGAACCTATCAACATCATGATATGGCCTTTCTAAGCTTGTGTAATGCGTTTGACATCTGATATCTGCTTTGCTTAAACCAATATTCCAGGCTCGCCCGGAGCTTCTCCCACATGTAATAACGCGCCAGGAATGACTTCGGATAAACAGGAAGTTTTATACCTTCAGCCTTTGCCCAAATCAATAGATTCATAATCAACCGGTAATGCTTGAGGGATTGCCGGCTCCAGTGCTCCCAGGGTTTCGGGCTTAATCCGAAGTGAAGACAATAGGCATCGGGATCTGTATCCATCTGGTACTGGCAAGTTTTCGGTGCCTTGGAAGAGAAGGCGAAGAGGGAATTCAGTACAGATTCATCGGTCATGGAATAAGCTTTGGATTGCTTGGCATAAACGCCAACTGTATCGATGGGTATAACCTTATCCATCTGCCGGTGCCAAAGCTCAATAAAATCCAGATGCTCTCTTCTGATCACAAAACAATTTGTCTGGCACACGGTGGTAATCTGAGGAGATTCAAGATCTGCCACGTCTTTTTTCCAAACGTCCAGCACGGCTTTGGGGATAGTGCCCCAATCGTCGTCCTTGTGATAATAGTTACGATAGACTGTAGCATTTTCAGATTCACCTCTCCAGCGGATCTGAATACTATCCTCACAACAGTAGAAAAATTTATCCAGGTTACCGGTAGCCATGCAGTCTGAATCCATCCAGATAATAATCTCTGTCTCCGCCAACGCCAGAGCTATGGGCTTTTGGGTACATACGCTCCGGGTGTTTGGCTTATGAGTGGGATAGACTTTGGTATTTGGTATAGACTCGAGGAAACTGATCTCTTCCGAGCTTAGGTCATAGCCCAAAATATGGTAGATACAATCCATCTTATGATAGCGCAAAGACAATCCCAATAGGATTGCTCCCCACACAAATTTGCTATCACAAGCGGTCACTACCGTCACATTTTGGCTATTGTTTTCGCTAATCAATTCTTCCTCTTCTGCTGCATTGAACCGTGTTTCAGAACAGTCTGCTCAGTTTCATATCTATATATTAGGTAAAGCTTTTGAAGAAGCCACTTGTGTCAAGGCCATTCCGGACTTGAAATCAAATTGGCAAGGGAATATTTTCAACAATAGGCTTATTAGCCCCGGCCACAGTTGCCCGGAAGCCAAGTATGCTAGTGTTTTCACCATGTCAGAATAGATATGTTGACTTCCCTATGGCTTCCTAATACGATTCCTTAACCCATCCTTAACCTCGGGTAAGGAAAGGCTTATTCAGCAATAAGTTATGGCTTAGGAATCGAGTCAGAAAGCTAAGCGGATGAACGGCAAGAAGTTGCTGTTGCGATTGACTGTATTCTCACTTTAACTAAAGATCAATCTGGGGCATCTCCCTTGATCACCTTGGCATAAAGTTTTCCTCCGGATGCGGAGCCAAAGAAACCAAGAGCATTGTGTACTCCTCCATTCAGGTATCCTTCGGCAGTATAACGATAGCGATAGAAGTTATCATCCACGCTGTAGACGGTAAACCTGTATCTACCAAAGAAGGCTACAGCTTGCCTAAAACTATTCAGCACAGCGTAGTTACCATTGGCCGAAGCAAAGTACTTCGCCAGGTATTGTGCCACGAGAGTGATTCTGCGCATGGAATCACCGCTGCTGTTATAGATCCAGGCCAGGCTTGAATCTGCATTGGTGATGCCAAAAATGGGGATAGTCCACTCCAAGTCTGTAGAAAACTCTTCCAAACAGTAGATTTCCACAAATAGATTGATCTTGCCAGTGTAAGCTCCGGTACTCAAGGCTAGAGGATAGCGAACGTCCATCCTGTCAAAGGGGATGGAATCCATTTGAGCGGGATTAAGGGAATACCCCTCTCCCTCAATGTTCTGATTCAGAAAATCAGTGACTAGCCCGACTTCTCCCGGAACCAGGGTTTCTGCCCAGACCAGCTTTTCATAACCGGGGATTTCGGCTTCCAGGCGATAACGGGTGTCGGCTTTCACAATATAACCGCTGTTATCTATGTACTTTACTTTGGGGATGTCTTCGCTGAAATCCAGCATTGGCACCAGATTGAGGGTTGTAACGATTGTCTCACCGTTCATCTCCATAATCTTTACAGCAGCGTCCGGCACAAAGATCTGAGCAAAATCAAAATCATCGATGGTGCTGCTTTTTGAAATATAGACAGGGTTCTCGGCATCAATCGGTTTTCCGGAGAGCAGGAGTGCAGAAATGCTGTATGTATCATCGCCGAATCTGGGACCGGATACACCTTTATCACAAGAGCTAAGCAGTATTGTAAGCGCCAGGCAAAGCAGTAACACTATTCTTTTCATCATTCCTCCTACCATTTAACATTCACACCGATGAAGGGTAAAAGCGGGAACTGGGCAGAATCTCTGGAGATCAGTTCCGGTGAGCCGGAATCATCCAATGATATGTAGTAACTACGGCCTCCCACATTATCTCTGCCGGTGATGTTTATCACTTCCAGATACGGCTCAATGGATCCCCATGATTTTATAAACTCAAGCTTGGTGCTTAGATCCAACCGCAGATAATCCGGAAGCCGGACTCTATCTTGATAGCTGTAGATCAATTGGAATTCATTGCCGTCAAAATACAGGTGCTCAGGGACTGCGGTAGGCTGGCCGGTGAAGTAGTTGAAGTTCAATCCCAGCTTGAAATCTCCACCCAGGACAGTGAAGCCGAGGTTTTCGGTTAAGTTGTAGGTTTGTGTGATGTTGACAGAGTGGGTTCTATCGTATTGAGGATAGAAATACTGGCTTTCACCGGTTTCAGGATCAGTATTCAAACCTTCCATCTTTCTTCTGGTGCGGGATAGTGTGTAACCCACAAAGCCTTGTAACCCGCTGAAGTCATTTCGCAAAAGGATATCGGCTCCCCAAGTGTAGCCTTTGCCCACATGGAAAGTATCTGCCAGAACTCCTGTTTCATTGTTCCAATCTGAATCAGTATCACTATCATACTCGAGGATGTTTCCATAAGTCTTGTAGTAAGCTTCCAAATCTAAGCCTATACCGGAGGGAAACTCACGCGTGTAACCCAGAATAAAGTGATTGCTTCTTCCCGGCTTGAGGCTTCCATCCAAGGGAAACCACAGATCAAAAGGAGAGCTGGCTCCCATGGACATGAGAGTAAGGTATTGATGATACATGCCATAACTGGCATAGATGCTTTCGCTCAGATCAAGTTTCCTGCGAATTGATATCCTCGGATCAAGATTGATGTAGGAAGCATCCGGCAGACTGGGAAGATTCTGCTTCAGGCTTCTGTACCATGTGAGACGCAAACCGGGTTGAATGGTCCAGATAGCATCCGGGTTCCAGCTATCACTAATATAAACCGAACTCATTAGCGAAGATATCTCCACATCCGGAAGAGTATTTGGATCGTAATCGTAGGTAGTTTGGAAGGCAAGATTGGTCGTATTATACTTAATATCAAAACCCGCATCAATCTGATGTTCGTTGCTTGGCATCCAGCTCAGGATACCCTTGGTACTCAGGTCGTCAATTCCATTATCTCTCTTGAATACCAGCTCTCCTTCAGGGCTAATCTGCTCCAGGGTGCTGGCAAATCTGCTGCCGGCAAAGATGAATCTGGAATAGAGAGTGGGATTGAAAAGATGTTGCCACTGTGAGGAAAAAGTGTTGTTGCCCCAATCGGCTTTGATCTTATCACCAAAGTCGAAAGCCAGCTTGTCCTTGCCGAAATAGGTGCTCAGTGTGAACTTGTTTGAGTTATCAATGTCCCAGTTTGCTTTGAGATTGCCATCGTAAAAATAGTAATCCGGAATATCGTCCACAATCTGCTGCAGGAGTTCCACATAGGTTCTGCGTACCGAGGCCATGTAGCTTCCAGATTGATTGGCAATTCGCCAGGGGCCTTCCAGAGTGGCACTGGAGGAAATCAAACTGAGGCGTGCCACACCGTGAGCACTGACGCGGTTACCCTGGCGGTTTGTAACATCGAGTACAGAGGATAGCCTCCCACCATAATTTGCCGGATATCCACCCTTGATTAGCTCTGCGCTATCAATGGCATCAGTATTAAAAGTGCTGAAGATACCCCCAAAGTGATTGGGGTTATAGACGTCTATATCATCCAGAAGTATGAGGTTCTGATCAGGACTGCCTCCTCTTACATATAAGCCGGCAGAGAAATCTGAGATGGGCGCAACACCCGGCAGAGCCAGCAGAGCTCTAAACACATCTGCTTCTGCCACAGATACTACGCTCTGTATCTCCTCTGTGGAACGTCTTATCGTACCAACCGGTATGCTAAAGCCTTGATTATCTTGATTGTTTGAGCCCTCGACGCGTATTGTCCCAAGCTCGATAGCAGTCTTTTCCATCTCGAAATTGTGGCTGAGGTTCTCACCCAAAGCAGTGACAGTGAAGCGATGGCTCTGCTTACCATAGGAGATGAGTGTGGCTTCCAGAGTATAGGTTCCGGGGCTGTTTATGGTTATCACGAAGTAACCTGAACGGTTACTCTGAGCTCCGATTCGCAATTCTGCGATGCGGACATTTACATATTGGAGAGGTTCGTTGCTTCCAGCTCTGGTGATAAACCCACTGATTGTGGCCGAGCTGAGAAATTGTGTCCATATTAGTAACACACACAGTACTAACAGGGTCTTATAAGCTTGCATAGGTTCCCCTTACCTTAGCTATTTAGGTATTATAGGATTATGATATAATGCTCACAAGCTCTTCTTCAGGAGAGCAAGAGCCTGCTTATCTCTTTGTAAAAATTATCCTTGTCGATAGGTTGGAAGATGCAGCTATCAAAACTGCACTCATATTCTGTATCAGATGCTGTATCAGTTGGAGCACTCTGGACGGACATCACGGAGATTTTGGGGTGCTTATCCCTTATCTTCTGCATCACTTCAGACTGTAAAGCATCAGTATGGCTGGAACCTATAATAACCAGATCAATTCCCTGCAAATCATGCACTCTTTGTTCAATATTATGACAAACGCCACTGGTCGAAGTCTCTGCTCCAGTTTTCTGCAGAAGTTTCACTATGATGTTTTTGGATATCTCGTCATTATCGCAGATTAGAACCCGTTTGTTATCCAGGGCTGGAAACTCCGGTGCTTCCTCGTGAGTGACTACCCGGGGCATTTCAACAGATGACACCTCACAATCAAGCTCCAGGTAGAAAGTAGCTCCCTTTCCTTCTTCGGATTCCAGAGATAGCGTTCCGCCCAGCACTTCGGTAACCTTCTTGGAGAATGCCAGCCCGATTCCTACTCCGCCATAGAATCTGGTATTGCTCTCATCAGCCTGTCGGAAGAAATCGAAGATCATTTTCTGCTTTTCTTGAGGCACTCCAATACCCGTATCCTTCACCATGTATCTGATCTTACCATTTTCCAGGATGTTAAAAGCAAATTCTATCATGCCTTCTGGTGTAAACTTCACTGCATTGCGGAAGAGGTTGCTCAAGATCTGGTTGATCTTGACTGAGTCTATCCTGATGCTTTTGTTCCAGGCTGCACGGTCCGGGTTAAAGACCAGCTTGATAAACTCTGATTTTCCTGAGGCTTCGAGAATTTCTTCCAGGTGGGTTTTGTTGTCGAAGAAGTGATCCATGGCTTTGACCTCGTGCAGATCTGCTTTCAGGCTGGATTGTTCTGCTATAGCCAGATCAAAGATATCTTCTATCAATTTCAGCATGGTAGCACTGCTCTTCTGAATTTGCTCAGCATAGTTGTTGGCTTCGTTCATATCTGTTGCCATGCCAATCAACTGGGCAAAACCCGTGATGTGGTTCAGAGGCGTTCTCAATTCATGATTCATTGTGGCAAGGAAAGCGGTTTTGATGCGGGAGCTCTCCTCTGCTGCATCTTTTGCCACAAGCAGTTCGGACTTGGTCTTATGCAGAGCTTCCAGCATCTTGTTTATATCTTTTGCCAGACGGTAAATCTCGTTTTCTCCAACTAAGGTTACCAGCTTCTCATCATCTGGGTGTTGGGTGATATCTTGAACCTGGTCTTGCAAAGAAATCAACGGCCGGATCAGCTTTCGGGAAACAAAAATATATATCATCAAGCTCTGGCATATCGTCAGGCCAATAAAAATCAGGATCATGCCATTTCTCATGCTCTTGGCAATACTGGTGAGCCTAAGACGGGAGTTTAGTTCAATCAAGAACATATCCTTGCCATCAACGTCCTTGAGAATACCGTAAGCAGATACGCTGGTGCCACCCTTGATATGAACGGGATCTTCAGCCCGAACCATGGCAATTTTATTGCGGATATCCAAAGATGGATTAGAGAGCCTATCCAGTTCCATGGCGCTAATCTTCTGTCCGGAAAAGCCCTCAGTGGAGGCTATATGAGTACCATCAACAGGATTTGCCATCAGCATATAACCCGCATGAGGTCCGCTCCCATCACTTTTTACGATGGGTACAGCGGCAAAGACCAAACCTCCCAACGGAGAAGGAATGTAACCCTTAGTCTTAACTACAGAACCACTGGCCAGATGCCGGGAGAGCTTTGTTTCCAGAAAGGTTTCAAGCTCCTGATCTGGGACTATCAGCTCTTCTGTTTCCTCATCATAATACCTTGCAAAGACGATGTTTCTTTCAGTATTATAAATAACTACCAGTTTCAGGCCGTAGTTTGAGAATGTATTTGGGGTAAAGTTGCTTTCTATATATGCAGGATTGGGATTCTGGACAAAGTTCCAGGAATCGTCCCAGACTGCCCAGTCCGAGGTGCTCACAACCAAATCATCCAGATCACTGTCCAAGGATTCGAAGAGTCTTCCCAAATCCGCAAGAATTTCATTCTTCTCTACCTTTTCAAAGGAGTTGTCTATCACAATATTAGTTGATATAAGCAAGACAATAAGAAACACAAAAGCAGCTACATTGACGCTTATCAGCGTGCTCTTTCTGATGTTCATCCAATCTCCTCAGAACGATATCTATATATCATATATATGGTTATGATCCTTCTTCTTAACATAAGGGCTTAATACTAAAGTATTGTCGGCCATTATAGGAGTTTCACAAGAACTGTCAATTAGTTTCTTCGGACTCAATGCAGCTTGCTATAGCACCAGAAAATAGGCGTCAAGATAGTTTTTCCCTCTGACATTGGTAGAAATTGCGTTATACTATCTAGTATAGAACATCAACAAAACAAGGAGTAACCAATGGAAAAAGAGATTACGGTTAAGTCAATGCCACTCTTGGGAGATAGATTCCCGGAGATGAAAGTAGTAACGACACGAGGAGAGAAGAACCTACCCGGCGATATGGCAGGGAAGTGGTTTGTTCTCTTCAGTCATCCCGCAGATTTCACCCCTGTTTGCACAACAGAGTTTGTAGCTTTTCAAAACCTCTACCCCAAGTTCAAGGCTCTGAACACTGAACTGATCGGCATGAGTGTGGATCAGGTCTTCGCTCATATCAAGTGGGAAGAATGGATCAAAGAGAACATTGGCGTGGAGATAGAATTCCCCATTATCGCCGATACCGGAGCTGTTGCAGATAAACTCGGTCTGATCCACCCCGGCAAAGGCACAAACACTGTGCGTGCAGTATTTATCGTGGATGATAAAGGCCTCATTAGGATAATCTTCTATTACCCTCAGGAACTGGGGAGAAACATGGAGGAGATTCTAAGAGCTGTCGAAGCCATGCAGTTCTCGGACAACAACTCATGTGCAATGCCTGCTAACTGGCCCAAGAATGAACTGGTGGGCGACAGAGTGATTATCCCGCCTGCCAAGGACGTCGATACTGCCATGGCACGCAAAGAGAAGATCGCCAAAGGCGAGATGGAAGGCTATGATTGGTGGTTTACCCATAGAAAAGCCTGATAGCATTTGTAACTAATGGGGGAGCAATTCAGCTCCCCCTCTTTTTTTTAAACCTCTCATAAGCATGCAGCGCCAAGCTCTCAGAAATGAGAAAACGCTACTTCAGCGGTACGATCAGTTATGGCAAAGGTCTGCTGCTCCCAGAGGACTAGCAGATGACGCCAGCGTTTATCGAGCATTCTCTTTTCTTCCACAATTTTACCCCATATACTAGCCCTATATCGGCTGAGTGCACGACTTTGGGCTTGACAGATGCAGGTATAATGAATTGTTCATGTGAAAGTGATAAGTGATGTACCATGAAATGATTAGCCTAGGCTATCCGGCTCATCTGCACATCAATACTATGAATACATCAAGGAGAAGTGATGATATCTGAGAAACTTATCCCGATTATTTTGGATTCAATCAAGACTTATTGGGATCACCCGGCCTTCACGGATTATCCGGGTCCATCCATGAGTTACGGAGAAGTGGGCAAGCAGATTACCTGGCTGCATCGCCTCTTTAGAGCCTGTGGCCTGGAAAGGGGAGATAAAGTAGCCCTAGCCGGGAAAAACAGCTCAAACTGGGGAGTAGTCTGGCTGGCTAGCGTCACCTATGGCGCAGTTATCGTTCCTATCTTAGCCAATTTCTCGGCAGACGAAACTCAGCATATAGTGAATCATAGTGAAGCAAAGCTCTTCTTTGTGAGTAAAGACAAGAACGACTCCATAGACGACGATGCTCTTTCCAACTGCTCCTATGTCTTTGCCTTGGAAAACTTCAGCATGCTCTACAACAAAGTGGACAGCAAAAAAGAGCTTATCCGCCCCATCCAAGGAATAGACGAAATCAACCGTATGAACAAAGAGAACCTCCATTTTGAGGATGTGGTTGATAATGAGGACATGGGTGCCATCATATATACTTCAGGCACCACAGGATTCTCCAAGGGCGTGATGCTTCCACACCGCAGTCTACTGGCAAACCTGATTGTGGCCAGAGAGAATCTGCTCTTCAAAGAAGGAGCCAAAGTCATAGCCTTCCTGCCACTTGCCCATGCTTATGCCTGCAGCTTTGATTTGATCTATCCTTTCACCCGGGGTAATCATATAAACTTCATCGAAAGAATCCCCACTCCCAAGATACTATTGGCTGCCATGAATGATCTGAAGCCCAATATTGTTCTCACCGTTCCTCTTTTGGTGGAAAAGATATATAAGAAACAGCTTCAGCCCACTCTGGAGCAACCCAAGATTAAAGCTATGCTCAAGATTCCCGTACTAAACAAGCTTGTGAAAAAGAAGATCCTTGGTAAGCTGATAGATGCCTTCGGCGGTTCAATTACAGAGCTCGTTGCCGGTGGAGCACCCATGAACGCTGAAGTAGAGCACTTTATGAAGGCTATCCGCTTCCCATTGACCATAGGTTACGGTATGACAGAATGTGGCCCACTGATCTCTTATTGCCGTTGGTTCGAGCATCGTTTTGAATCCAGTGGCAAGATTGTAAAATATCTCACCGCCAAAGTGAACTCCCCCGATCCCACCAAGATTCCGGGTGAGATCATGATCAAGGGAGAACAGGTCTTTCTGGGCTACTATAAAAACCAGGAAGCAACCGATGAAGTCCTCAGAGACGGCTGGCTCTACACCGGAGATATCGGCACAATGGATAAGGATGATTTCATCTATATCCGCGGCCGCAGTAAGAACGTGATTCTGGGTGCCGGTGGGGAGAATATCTATCCTGAGCTGGTGGAGCAGAAACTGAACAATCTGGACTATATCAGCGAATCTCTGGTGCTGGAACGTAATGGCGCTCTTCATGCTTTAGTATATCCAGATCTTGAAGCCATGGATGCGGATAAGGTCTCCGAATCTCAAATAGCCGAAATCATGGAAAAGAATCGTTTGGAAGTCAACAAAGTTCTGTCCAGTTTCTCACGAATTGCTAAGATTCAGATAGTAAACGAGCCTTTCCAGAAAACTCCAACCCAGAAGATCAAGCGTTACCTGTATAGCTAAGTACTAGCACTTCCCGAACCATATCCTGCTAACTGCTTGACATAAATGGCAGTCGGGAAAAGCTGTCTCATCTAATTATGGAGATATAACAATGAATAAATGTATTGCAGATTTGCTTAGCTTCCTGAATGGTTCGCCCACAGCCTATCAAGCCAACCAACAGATTAAAAGCAGGTTGGATGCAGCAGGCTTTACAGAGCTGGACGAAAACCTTCCCTTCAAGCTAAACCCCGGCGGTAAATACTATTTGAGCCGTTTTGATACAGCCGTGGTAGCCTTTGTTATTGGCTCAAACGCCCTCCCCGAGACGGGCTACGGCATGGCAGCCAGCCATATAGACAGTCCTCTGCTTAAAGTTAAACGCCAGAGTATCAAGATCGAAAGAAACGTCTGCCGGATCGGTACAGAAATCTATGGCGGCCCCATCATCTCCACCTGGCTGGATCGCGAACTCTCGATTGCCGGACGAGTGGTAGTGAAGCATGGAGAAGGAGAATACAGCTCTCACTCTATCGATCTCAAACGACCTGTAGCCATCATACCAAATGCAGCCATCCACATGAACCGAGAGATCAACAAAGGCTTTGAATACAATGCCCAGACTCACTTGCAAGCCATTCTTTCCACAGATTCCTTGGCAGGAAACCCCCTTCTTTCTGCCCTTGCGGAAGAGCTTCAGCTCAGTCCGGAACAAATCTGTGACATGGACCTCTTCCTTTATGATCCGCGCCCTGCAGAACTGATCGGCTTTGGTGGTGATATCATTTGCTCAGGCAGGCTGGATAACCTTGCCATGACCCACGCCATACTGGCCTCTCTGCTTGAGGCTGAAGCACCTGTTATGACTTCAGTAGGCATATTCTTTGATCATGAGGAAGTAGGCAGCAGAACTGCTCAGGGAGCTTTTTCAGCTCTGCTTCCGGAGATTCTGGAACGCATTAGCCTGGCACTGGGTCTATCGCGGGAGGAGCATTTCCGCACACTTCGCAAGAGCTATCTGATCTCTGCAGATATGGCCCACGCTTATCACCCCAGTTACGCTGAAAAGTACGACCACGATTATCTGGCAATTATGAACCAGGGGCCTGTGATAAAGCTGAATGCAGACTTCCGTTACAGTTCCACTGCCGATAGTTCTCTGCGATTCATCCGGGCTTGCGACAAAGCTGGGGTGAAGTATCAACGCTTTGTAGTTCGTTCAGATATGCCCTGCGGCTCTACTGTAGGCCCTCTTATTTCCAGTGAACTGGGTATATCCTCTGTGGATATCGGTAATCCCATGTGGGCTATGCACTCCATCAGGGAGAGTTCCGGTGTGCAAGATCATAAGAACCTGATAAAAGTGCTCAAGACCTTCTTTGTATAGAATAAATAATAGATAGATTAGGAGAAACCAATGGCAGTTTTCAAACCTTTTAAAGCAGTGCGTCCGGTTCCGGAAAAGGCTGCTCACATCGCCTCATTACCGTACGACGTGATGGATTCCGACGAAGCTAGAATCGAAGTGGCAAAGTATCCCCTTAGCTTCCTGCATGTGGAGAAACCCGAAGTTGATCTTCCCCTGGGTACCGATCTTTATGATCCCGCTGTGTACGCCAAAGCCAAGGAGAACCTTTATGGTTATCTGGAACGCGGTGATATGAAACAAGACGCCAAACCCATGTTCTATATCTACAAACAAGTCATGGAAGGCCGTGCTCAGTATGGCCTCGTAGGCCTTGCTTCAGTGGATGAATACATGGATGGCATCATAAAGAAACACGAGCTCACCCGTGCAGAAAAAGAAGCAGACCGCATCAAACACGTTGATATCTGCGATGCCCATTCTTCCCCGGTTTTCTTTACCTACCGTCACAATGACGAGATCGACGAACTGGTACACCGCATCAGCGGAACCACAACCGCTCAATACGACTTCGTGACGGATGATAGTATCGGCCATACACTGTGGTTGGTAGATAGTGCAGAAGATATTGCCACCATCAGCAGAGTCTTTGGAGAAATGGATTATCTCTATGTGGCAGACGGCCATCACAGAACCGCCAGCGCTGCCAAGGTTGGCTTGGTGCGCCGTGAGCAATTCCCGAATTACACCGGTGAAGAGGAGTTTAACTTCTTTATGACTGTTATCTTCCCAGACAACCAGCTCAAGATCTTTGATTACAACCGCGTAGTGAAAGACTTAAATGGTAGCAGTACAGAAGAGTACATGGCCAAAGTGGCAGAGAAGTTTGATATTCGCCCCACCAGTCAGGATGGCCCCTATCATCCTGCCAAGTTGCATGAGTTTGGTATGTATCTGGAAGGCAAGTGGTATTGCCTTAGCCCCAAAGCCGGCACCTGGAACGAGCAAGACGTGGTGGAAAACCTGGATGTATCCATCCTTCAAAGAAACATTTTGCATCCCATCCTGGGCATCAACGATCCCCGCACGGATAAAAGAATAGATTTCATCGGCGGAATCCGAGGTTTGGGTGAATTGGAGAAAAGAGTGGACAGCGGAAGGGAAAAGGTGGCTTTTGCCATGTTCCCGACCAGTATGGACGAGTTGATCGGCATCGCCGATGCCGGCCAGATCATGCCCCCCAAATCCACCTGGTTTGAACCCAAGCTCAGAAGCGGGTTGTTTATTCATCTACTGAAGTGAAGACCTATTACATAGAAAGTCTTGGATGTGCAAAAAACCTCGTTGACAGCGAGGTTTTTGCCTACATCCTGGAAAGTGCCGGATACACACCGGCCGAGGATTCAGAACACGCAGAACTGATTCTGGTCAATAGCTGCGCCTTCCTTCAGAGTGCCCTGGCAGAATTTGATCAGGTGCTCTGCTCTTTTATAGAGCTGAAGCATGATTCTCTCAAGACTCTGGTGGTCTCCGGCTGCGTGATGAACCGGGCTGCAGAGGAATTTCAAGAACTCTTCCCCGAGGTTGATGCCTGGATCGGATTAAAAGATTTTGATGCCTTAAAAACCTTTCTGCACCAGGAGAATACCGTTCGTAACGACAGAAGCCCTCTGCAAGAAACTTCCTACGCTTACTTGAGGATCAGTGACGGCTGTCAGAACTACTGCAGCTACTGCACCATCCCTTCCATTCGGGGAGAGCTCAAATCCGTCCCTATTGAGCAATTGGTTGAGGAAGCCAGAAACCTGATAGCCAGAGGAGCTCTGGAGATTATCCTGATAGCTCAGGATAGTTGCCAATATGGCCTGGATCTTTATGGGAAAAGAGCTCTGCCGGAACTGATCGAAGCAATCCATGCCCTGGAAGGTTACAAATGGCTGAGAATACTCTATCTGCATCCGGATCACTTTCAGATTGAGTGGCTGGAGCTTTTTAAGAGGCTTCCAAAGCTTCTCCCCTACTTTGAGCTTCCCATCCAGCACAGTGAAGATCGCATCCTGAAGCTTATGAACCGCAAGAAAGGCAGGAAAGAACTAACAGAGCTCTTCACCACCATTCTCCGGGAAATCCCCGAAGCCGTGCTTAGAACTACTCTGATCACCGGATTCCCCTCCGAAACTGAGGCAGAGCATCAAGCCTTACTGAGTTTCATTGAGGAGATACCTTTTTTGGCTCTGGGTTGCTTCTGCTACTCCCCCGAGCCCGGCACACCTGCCTATGATATGGATGCCCAAATCGATGAGGAGCTGGCCGAACAGCGCCAAAACGAGATCCTGGGCTTGCATAACAAGCTTTTGGAGGCAAGGCTGGGAGCTCTGGTTGGTAAGCCTATGGAAGTCCTGATCGAGGAAGAATTGGATCGGGATTCTGAAGACGAGAGTATTACAGATTACATCGGTCGCACCTGGTTTCAGGCTCCGGATATTGATGGTCAGGTGATCGTCCGGGCTGGGCACCTGATTCCCGGTCAATTCGCTCTTCTGGAAATCGAAGACGTTATCGACAGCGACTTGTTTGCAAGTGAAAAGGATATATAGTTGAAAAAGATTGCATTAACCGGTATCAAACCCACCGGCATTCCTCACATAGGAAATTACATTGGAGCGATAAAACCCGCCCTCCGACTCTCAGAGACCTGTGAAGCACGCTATTTTATTGCAGATTACCATGCTTTGAACAGCTGTAAAAATCCGGATGATATCCGCAGTATGACCTTCGAGATAGCCGCTGCCTGGCTGGCCAGTGGCTTGGATCCGGAGAGCACTCTGTTTTATAGACAATCTGATGTACCGGAGACTTTTGAACTTCTCACCATCCTGCTGGCTTTCACGCCCAAAGGCCTGATGAATCGCGCTCATGCCTATAAAGCCATGCTGCAATCTAACCAAGCAGCCGGTAAAGACCCGGACGACGGAGTCAATATGGGACTCTTCACCTACCCGGTATTGATGGCAGCAGACATCTTGCTCTTTGATACGGATTACGTTCCGGTGGGAAATGACCAGTTTCAGCATGTGGAAATGGCGGTGGACATAGCTCAATCTTTCAATTTCGTCTATCAAAAAGAAGCCTTCCGCATTCCGGAACCCATCTCACATCAGAACACCAAAACCCTTCTGGGTCTGGATGGACGCAAGATGTCCAAAAGCTATGGCAATACCATCCCCATGTTCTGCCCGGAGAAAGAACTTCGTAAGCTGGTGATGAAAATCGTAACCAATTCCCAAGGCATAGAAGAACCCAAAGACCCTGAGACCTGCAACGTCTTCGCCATCTACAAGGCTTTTGCCACAGAGGAGCAGGTTGAAGCCCTGCGCCAGAGATATCTGGCAGGTGGCATGGGCTGGGGACACGCCAAGCAGGAGCTATTTGAAGTGCTGAACCAAGCCTTAAGCCCGGTGCGCCAAAGATATCAAGAGCTTCTGGAAAACCGTGGTTACGTGCATCAAGTGCTTGCCAAGGGTGCAATCCAAGCCAGAGAACTGGCTGCCGGTAAGATCAAGGAATTGAGATCTGTCATCGGCATAAACTAACCATATAGCTCCCATCATCTCAAAGGCATACTTATTCGTTGCCTTAGCGCAGGCTTAACGATTCCTTAACCTATCCTTAACTCGGTTTAAGGATAGGTTTATCTTTCTGTAAACTACAACCAAGGCTTTGAATCCGGGATCCAGGAGCAGGATCTACTGTTTAACATCGAGAAGTCCACTCGTTAGAAACGTCTCCCGACTCCATCCCACACGGAAAATCCGGAAATAAACCGCTTTTCTGCTAATCTCAGCAAACAAAAGCTTGACAGTATAGTCTTGGTCACTTTTTCTTGGAGTTGTGTGTTGAGATGTGATGAGAATTTCATCCAGATTACTAATCTTTCCCAGCAGCCCAAGTGCTTGAGAGGCAGGAAAATAACATAAAATAGATATTGACAAAAACACCTCGTATATTATTGTTGCATTTGCTATTACGCAACTAACAACAACGAGGTGTTATAATGAATTATCT
>JAKPXC010000057.1 GCA_029567705.1 Candidatus Cloacimonadota bacterium | reverse complement strand
CGTTATCCTACGGACTGGTCGTTCGCTTCAGGTTGCTCCCCACCCCACCTCGCGGTGACGCAGTTACCTTCAGCTACAGGGCTTGACGATACCCTGGATCGGACTTGCACCGATCTGATATGCAATGCGCACAGGCGCACGGCTGCCAATCTCCGAATTGGCAGAAATAGTGGACTTGCTTGCAAGAAGGATCATATTGGCAGATTCCCGACCGCAGTCTGCACTGCTATCGCTCTTGCTTCCGGATTGCAGACGTCCCCGTCTGCACGGGCTCGGAGAGCTTGCCCACCCCTCGACAACCAGCAAAGACTTCAGACGTCCCCGTCTGCACGGGCTCGGAGAGCCCGAAAAAGAGGCTGCCGCCTTCGGCGTCACGTAAACGAGGACGTTTACGATCCTCCAGGGCTTACTCTAGCTTGTAACTGACTTGAATCCGCGGGCTACATCCTCCAGAGTGTAGCATTATCACCAGATCATAGCGAGGGTGCGTAGCGAAGCGAAGCCCCTCGTTGTTGCATCAAACGTCCTATTTCCTTTTCCAGAACCCTATCCCCCTCCTCGGAGAGCACGGCTCTCCGAGGAGGGAGATAGGGTGAACATCAATCAAAGAATACTCATATCACTGTTTCGAGGGGCTCCACTTCGCTACGCACCCTCGCTATAATCTGGCGTTCTCCCAGGGCTTTCCCCAAGCTGATCCGCTTTAGAAACCAAGACTGGGCGAATCTGCAAAACTTGGTCTGCTACCGTATCAGCCAGGTCATGCAAATCTGTCTCCGTTGCACCAGACACTATCACACCTCACCATATAGAGCCGATTTGATTGAGCCATGGCAGATGAAAATCAGGCTGGAAAAAACGAGGGAATACCAATATAATAAATAGTTCTTGACAAATGTAGTACAATCTGCAGGATCAGTTGCAGTGAGATCGGTCGCGGGTTCTTTACCCAAACCCCTGTTTTGCGCAACTGTATTTTCGGTCTCACAAACAATAAATGGACATACTTGAATAATTGAGGAGCTTATGAAGACTAAGGCTATCGCACTGATCATGCTGTTGTTTTATACTTTACAACTGATGCAAGCTAAAGTAAATCGAGAGACTGAAATGATTAGACTTCTGATGGAAATCGGTGTGGCAAGGGACAACTTATATAATGAACTTGATTCGCTAGCATCTACTTATTCCACGCCGGAAGCAAGAAGTGATTTTGAAACTGAGGATGAGTATATTGAGCGACTAAAAAATCAGTATTATGGTCGTCAGATTACAAGATTTGCTCCTATAATCAACCACTCAAGAACACATCTCGACAGTCTTATAGAAATACGGCATAATCTTTTACGACAACAATACCCTCGAACAGATGTAGTGTTGGAAAAGGGTAGATATGATATTGATAGGCATGTGTGGCCAATGACTGTCAGGTATTCAGATTCTTCCAAAGCTCCGATAAACTTCAATCTGGACTTGGATAGGGATAAAGCTATGGCTTTGAATCAAGCATGGGACAACAAGGAGATATGCTTGATAGAGCAATTTGATATTGTTCATCCACTCTTGATTCCGACAGCTCTAACAATCTATAATCCCGCTACAGGAGATAGTATTAGACATCAGTTTGACGTGTATCGGGAGTTGCCGGAGTATTCGGGATTGTATGAGTTCTCTCCAGATGGTAGATATTTGGTGATGAATGAAGGAGGAGAGGTCGTGGCATTAGATTTAATTAACGGGGAAAGGATTTCACTATATTTTGATTGGGAAGATGGGCCAAGACAATTCACATTTTGCAGCAAATCCGGCAATTTGGCCGTCCTGACTTATTATTATATCTTAATCTATAATGCCAGTTTAACGGAACGTATCCAACGTCTCGCCCAAAATGTGATCAGAGATATGAGAAGTATCTCTTGGTCGCCGGACAGCAGGTTTATACTGGCAGCATCTGATAGATATGCGACCATGGCTTTGTTTAGCATAGAGCCGGCTATGAGATTATGGGCTTACAGAGGAAACCAGGAAAGCAATTTTGGAGCTTTGGGTTTTTCTCCCAATGGTAGAGTAGTAAGGACTAACATTGGTATCAACAACAAGCTCACTGTTGAGCAAGACATGCTTAGGGGTTCGGTTCATCTGGTTTACCCCTATCCGGAAATGATAAAGTTATCACGTCAAAGCGATGATTATAAGCTAGTAGCTTCCGTAGATGACAACAACAAACTTTACATAGTCAGGCTTGATACCGGCAACCTTTTATTTACACAAGAGTTTGATGAGGAGATAAATGACATTGAGTTCAGTGTAGAATCGCGTTTTCTCTCAATCCGAACAGCAAGTGAGATTCAGATAATCAAACTGAGCGATTATTCTATACATCACAGATTCAGCCCAAGAGGTACAGGTGACTTCTCTCTCAGTCCTGATGGGGGACTCTTGGCTGTTGATCATAATATCTATAGGATCAAATAGGACTACTCTCAATCGTGAAGTCTTAGTATTAGCGCGTTACAGAAACGGTTTTGCTTTTCCGTGTTGACCAAAGTCTTTCAAAACAAGAAGGCTCAAATCCAGTTATAATGGGTAAACCTGATCATCGCCTTTTGTATGAATGGCACATCGGTAATCCGTCATTCCAGCGATGGAGACTGTGTGAAAAGTCTGGGACTCATTACATACACATGGAACCTTGGGTTGCTATCTAAAACATCGTCCTGCTGGGACTCTTCAAAGACTTTTCACACAGTCTCATCCGAAGGAATTACGCTGTGTGAAGTATGAGTAAATATCACAACTTTCGCCTTGTTTTGCCGCATGTGCAACAACCTTTATAGATTCCTACCTTCCCACCCCAAAACGCTACTCGCTCCTCCCTCATTTCTCCCGGAGTCTTCACCGTGTCTTGCAGGACTCTTCCCGAACACTTTGCTCGGGAAGAGTCCTGCAAGACACGGTGAAGACTCGGCGACGCATTAGAGATAAATTGGGGTTTTCTTCTTCTCCGTCATCCCGGACTTGATCCGGGATCCAGTCAATATCAATCCTTGGTTTACTGGAAGAGCAAAACTTTTGTACCGGTGCTCGCTGAAGCGCCGTATCTGTATGTTTCAATCCTTGGTTTACTGGAAGGGGGGGGGGAATTCCTCAGGATCTCCGCAGCCTTGCGCGCAATGGCACTTTCAGATCTTTGGCTTATATTATTACAGGAGGTACTTATGAAACTATCAGATGTCCTGCTCTCTGTCGAACGCAACGGATCAAGAGTGCGTTTAGATACTCCTTCTATGCCGTTTAATCGATCATCTGATGGCGTTTGGGCCCCAGATGCCAAGACGTCTGTCCGGGAGTCTAACGAGCTCTTTGCGCTTGTAACTAAGCCCAGTGAAGTAAAGCCATTTATCAAAGATTTAACCAATTCATCTTGCGTAATGCCGGATCGCATAAGAGAAGAGCTCCAGGCCTTACTATAGCCATCATAGCACGTCTTTATATCTTGTTGGTACTCTTCCCATCTGCCTATTTCCCAGATCTCATCTTCCTTGTAATCTCTCCACTTTTCATAGAATTTGTGTAAAGCTGACGAGTGCAGTGTGACGGTTGAAGTCATCACAGGGGGCTGAAGGTGCCACCCCACTGCACGGTTCTCTTTCAGGATTCCGGATCAAGTCCGGAATGACAAGGTGTGCGCTTTTGCAGATTCTGTTCGTGAGTTATTCTATATACATTGCTTTATTGTAGAGGTGTTTAGACGACTTATGATTGAGCTATAGATTCAAGAAAACTATCGTTATATGACACACTCTCAAAGCTGCCGATATGAAAAATTGCTGAAACGATTTGAAGAAAAAAGTGAGAATGCATACAAACTGATTATGATTTTTCAAAGTCGTCACAATTAGATTGACAAAAACCCAATCATAACTTTCTTCCACTTCTAATCTGTTCATAGGATTGCGATGATAGAGCCGAATAATGTATGGGAGTACGCCTAACAACCGCAATTTGTTATCCATCATTATTTAAGGAGTATCTATCATGCCAAGAAACATCCTGCTTCTGCTCGCAATGTCGCTTATGATCTTCTCAGTATATGCGCTTGAACCTCTCAACTTTGAGAATTGTTTGCCACAAACCCGCACCGTCTATACAGCCCCCTACTCGCAAGATTTCAATAGCGTTGCTAACGGCAATATTCCGGTAGATTGGTGGATTAATGACAACGGCTTTGCCGACCCTTTACCCTGGGGAGTTCAATATGGTCAAGCCTGCTGCTGGTTTCACGTTGACTGGATAGGTCAGCAAAGAAGCCTATGGACTCCATGGATCATGATTCCGGGCTCTCAGTACAGGCTGAATTTCAAGTGGTCACATGGTCAGAGGCCGGATAGTAATTTCGACTATGGCGCTGTTTACGTATTTGTAGGCGACAATGATTACACTAAAGTGTGGGAACGCTTCGGAACTGCCTTCAATTCAAATGATGGTTACACCATTCCGCAAGGCAGCGTGGGATACCCTGGCACAGGTGTGACCGAAAGCATCGATCTGAGCAGATGGGCAGGGCAGGAAATCTTTATTTTGTTTGATGGAACCAGCGCTTTTGGCCCCGCCTGGTATGTTGACGATTTCAGCGTGCAGTATCAGGATACGTCCATCAGCACCTTCCCTTCGACCCAGACCTTTGCCTCGACCACCTTCCCTCCCACATACTGGTCGGTGCCAAACCCATGGGAAGCTCCCAACCTCAATGCCTGTTGGCGCGGCAACAGCAATGGGTATGGAGCCAGTGGAACGGGGAGTGCGCTCTTTTCTTTTGAAAACTTTCTTGCCGGCCGCCAAGTCGCCCTCACAACCCAAAACCTGAATCTGGGTGCTTATGGCGGGAAACTAAGCTATGACTATGCCTATTCCCCCTATCTGGCTGCCAATGCCGATGAGCGGCTGGACATCCAGTATTCCCTGGACTACGGGGTCACGTTTACTACTCTTGCCTCATACAATGCCGGAACCGGAGGAGGCATGGCTACCGCTGCTCCTCATTCTGGAGCGCAATGGGCTCCTGCCTCCACAGAGTGGGCCAGCCGCACCTTGGATCTTCCGCTCGGAACCAAGCAGGTCAGATTCCTGGGTACCAGCGCTTACACCGGCAGGCTCTATTTAGACAACATCAAGTTTGAGAAAAACTACTTTGCTTCCGGAACCGGAACCCAGACCGATCCTATCACCGTGAGCAATGCCACGGAATTGAACCTGATCCGCAACTATCTGGGCTCTGCCTCTTCCCGCACCTATTTCAAATTGACCAGCGACATTGACCTGCTTTCCTACCTATCTCCGGGCGGAGAAGGTTATGCAGCCTGGGGCACCAATGGCTGGCTTCCCATCGGAAACAACATCAGCATGTTTTACGGTGGTTTGGACGGAGATGGGCACACCATCTCCAACCTCCGCACAGCTTATTACGGAAGCTATCACGGTTTGTTTGGAATGACTGCTGTAGGGAGCACTATTAAAAACCTGAATATGAGCAGCACCTGCAGCATCCTCGGTGATGCCGATACAGGATCGATCGTGGGCCACAACAAAGGAAGCATCGAAAACTGCAGTTCGGCTGCAACTGTCAACATCGGCAATGCGACCACCGGTGGAGGAATCTGCGGAAACCACAATTCCGGCTCCATCACAGGCTGCACTTTCACCGGCATAGTTTCGAGATCCGGCTCCGGCGTTACAGCTAACGGCCTGGGTGGCATCGCGGGCAGAAACGAAACAGGCGCGGTTATCACCAACTGTAGCTCCTCCGGCACGATAACCGGCAGCACCTGGTGTGGTGGATTGGTGGGCTGGAATAATGGAACCATCAACAGAAGCTATACTTCCGGGAGCATAAACTGCAACCAGAATTCCATTGGCGGACTGGTGGGCCAAAACCAGGCAAACATCAATAACTGCTATTCCCATGCAAATGTCACTGGAGCGAACTATATAGGAGGTTTGGTGGGCAATCAAGGTTCAAGCGGATCGATCGCCAACAGCTATTCAATCGGGACGGTTTCCGGAGGTCAAAAAGGCGGTTTGCTTGGATCCAGCGGGGGAAGCGTTAGCAGTTCATACTGGGATACCCAGATCAGCGGACAGGCAACTTCCTATGGCGGCACAGGCAAGACCACCGTTCAGATGAAGACCCAGTCCACCTTCACCGGATGGGATTTTACAATAGAGACCACTAATGGCAGCAACGACTATTGGAATCTCAGCCCTCTGGATAACAGCGGTTATCCAGATTTGGCCTGGAGATATGGCTCCCAGATCAAAAGCCCTGTTTTAGTGTCCCCAGCCAGTGATGCTTATGGAGTGAACAAGGACGGCTTCAGCCTCGTCTGGAGCTCCAATCCGGTGGGACTTGTGCCGGACCATTATACCATCTATCTGGTCAAAGATGATCCCGCGCAAATCTTCAATAGCGGATATCCCAGCGAGCACACTATCATCCATGTCACCGGCACTGCCTACGATCCCGTAACAGAGGCAGGTCTTGTCTTTAACTATGGAGAAAACTGGTATTGGACTGTCGTGGCATATTCTACTGCAGGCACAGCCAGTTCCGCTCCCGCCCCCCAGAGCTTCCATATCCAAAGAGACCCATTTGCCACTGAGAGCTTTGAGGTAGGATGCATGGATGGCAGCTCCAATATCTCTGAGTGGACTCAGACCCTGGAAACTGGATCCAGCCCCTGGACAGCAAATTCAACCTATTCTGGAAGCTTGGAACCCAGAACCGGCGAGTTCAACGTCTATTTATTCCATTCAGACGGAACGGCGGCAGTATCCTGGTTGTTCCATCCCGTCACCTTGGTCGGGTCTCGCACTTATGATGTTGAGCTTTATGCCCGCCAACAATTAACCAATCCAAACTATGCCTCGATGGGGATTTATTACGGCACTGATCCAACGGTTGCAGCCATGACCAATAGCATTGCTGTCCCCTCCTTCCTTGATACGAGTGAGTATAAGCAGATAACCGGCAGCTTCACTCCCTCCAGCTCAGGAACCTATTATCTGGGGATCAGGGGATACATTGCCGGCAGCACAAACTATCTCGCTCTGGATGATGTGAAACTCAGCGTCACAGCCCCCAATCCCGCCACTCTGAATGCACCTCTCGATCAAGCCACTTTCGTAAACACCCTGGCAAGCTTTAGCTGGACCACTCCAATTGGAGGTTATCCACCCAGTTCATACAAGCTTTGCGTCAGCACCGTCAATCCTCCCACTTTGGCCAATCTCAGCGCAGTGGTTGATGTCCCGGCCACCAGCTTCACCTTGCCGGAAGCTTCCAGACTGCAGCCATCCACCACCTATTATTGGTCAGTTTTTGCCGAAGCTCAGGGTGAACACTCCACAAACAATGCCGTATTTTCATTTGTCACACAGCCTGTTGGTGCATTTACGGAAGGTTTTGAATCCGGAGCCATACCGGGAGGCTGGACTGTCCTAAATCTGGATGGAGGCACAAAGAGCTGGTCAGTGAGCAATATCAATACTATCACAGGGGCTTTTTCGGCTAGCATCTTTGCCGAGCCCTCCCGCCGGAATGATGATTGGCTGATCAGTCCCAGATTGGGTGGAAGCGCGATTGTTGCAGATAATTTCCTGTTTTCAATGCGCAAGATCTATTCAAACTATCCCGAAGAGTTCGAAGTGCTGGTTTCCACAACAGACACCCAGCCCGCTTCATTTACTGCAATAGGGAGCTCCAGCATCCCTGATCTTCAGGTTTTCAGCCCGAACTATAATCTGGATGCTTTTGGCGGTGCCCTGATCTATCTTGCCATTCGCTATCGGGGAAACAATGAAAATGGTATCTGGTTGGATGATGTGTTTGGCCCTCCGCTATATACTTCAGGCAATCTGGATATCGCCGCCACCTCCATCACTGGACCTTCCGCGATTGCTATCGCCAGGCCCTATTCTTACACAGTAAGCATCCAAAACAATGGCTTTGCCTTGCAGACCGGCTACTCAGTCTACCTGAAATCGCATGCTCCCGAAGTCATCCTGGCATCATTCGAAATGCCGGCCTTAGGAGGCTATGCCACCGCCAGCCATACGTTTACGTGGACCCCGGATGCCATCTATCTGGGGACTGCCAATCTCTATGCCGAAGTAGCTCTGGCAGGAGATACGGTTCCGGCAAACGACATCAGCCCCAGTCTGGCAGTCACCGTTACGGCCCGGGAAATGTTGAATGAAGGCTTTGAATCCGGCATAATCCCTGCCAATTGGACTGTCTTAAACGCCGATTCAGGCTCCAATCAATGGAGCATTACGGGTAGCAACTATGCTCACAGTGGCTCACACGGCATTCAAGCCTGGTATGAAGGCTATGTGGAGAGCAATGATTGGATCATCACTCCCGCTATACTGGTGAGTGATTCCCGCGTCGATACTATCAGCTTCTGGATGTTTGGCTATTATGGTGACCCTTGGGAAGTGCTGGTTTCCACCACAGACACAAATCCTGCGTCTTTCACCATGATCGACAGTGGTTTAGCCATTCCAACCTGGATCCAAAAGACTTACAATCTGGATGCCTATGGTAATGCCGTGATCTATGTTGCCATTCGAGCCCTGAGCTATGACCTGTTTGCGCTGAGTCTGGATGATTTCGTTGGCCCTCCCATTTATACGCCAGACGGGCTTCTTGATACCCCCAACGTCAGTATCAGCTCTTCCGGCAGCGATGTTACCCTGAGCTGGGATTCAGTTGCGGGAGCCACAGAATATCACGTCTATAGCTCGGAAGATATGGTGAATTGGTCTCCCAGCTACATTAGCGTCGCCGCACCCGGCCATAACCTTAGCATCAATACGGCAGCGAGTGGCAAGATCTTCTTCAAAGTTGTGGCCTGCAATCCTTCCAGTCCATCCACCAGCACCAAAACCCAGGTTGACTTGATGGAACCTCAATACTTTGACAGGATCCAACGGCAAACTCTCAGCAATTAGCTTCTGAAGCATATAATCATGGGGATACCGGAGAGATCTTGTATCCCCATTTGTGTCACAATCAATCCAGTGGGTGCCTGGTTCGAAAAAAAGTTCACCCTCTCAAGCTGCTGAATAACAATCGAATCCGGCTTTGAGGAAAAGAATCTACGCAAAAGTGTCCACAAAAGCGGGAAAGCGTCCACGTATAAAAAGAGAGGGGGAAAGAAAAATAAGTGATTTGTGATTTGTGATTAGTGATTAGTGATTAGAGGGGAAGAGGCTTGAGAAATCGCTTGACTTGGAGCTGCCTCCCTGCAGACTTGATAAAAAGCATACATACTTATGATAAATAGTTTAAGAGGAAGAAATGAAAAGACTTAGAGTTTTGTGGCTGATCTTGCTGCTGGCTACAGCCGGCCTGCTTTCGGCTGAGCCGCTGATGGAATTTTACGATTCCCTCTATGTGGCGCAGGATGTGGAAAGCGTGCGTCTGGCCTATGGACGCCTGATAGATCATCCCGAAACACTGGTGAAGGATATCGCGGAGGCCACCTCGGTGCTTACTGGTTTTAATGCCAATATGGTAGGCGAATACCTGCAAAACCGGCATATGAGAGAGCCGGGGAATTTCAATGTGACTGCCGGCTGGATCTGCAATCAGTCCGATGGCAAGCTCGCCACCCGCACCGCCCGTAAGCTGATCATGATGAACCGCAATAGGGCAGATGCCTATAAGCTTTTGGTGATGGCTCATTTACAGTGCATGCCCTCCCCGGAAGACAGCCTGGCCTGGGCTGCATTCAACCGGGATTTGGTGGCAGACACGGCATATTTTGGACGCTTTGGGGAGCTTGCCACAGATGATGTGCTGGTGCATTATGGTCTGATGATCAATGCCATGGCCAGAGCGGATCTGCAAAGTGCCTTTGCTGCTCTGGATGGAATCCTGAATCAGAAGGGCATCCTGAGCGAAGAGTTGGATATCGATAAACTGGTGAATGATCCCGGTTACCGCAGCTTGATTCAGCGCTATGTGATGAGTGCGGAAGCTGCCTTTGGAGACCTTTCCGATCTGGAGCCGATCTTCAATATGGGGGTAAGCCTTGCCACTTATTACGTGAATAATCAGCAGTGGGGAGATGTAATAGAGACCTTTGAATATGAAAGCCCCTTCTGGGAACTGGGCATGGTGATGATTGGCCTGCTGCGGGCACATCAGATGCAGAACGACCTGGAAGGCTCCTACCAGATACTGGCACAGAAGGGAGTTGATACCTCCGTGGAGATTATATCCTGGTGGAAGGCTGCCTATCCGGAACTGGGTGTGGAAGAATTCCTCTCCGCGCTTCAGGCTGCCAAGCCGGATGATAACCTGGTGCAGGCTCTCTTGCTGGAATCCAGCGAGGATCCCCGGAACAAGGTGCTGGAAGCCAAGCGCTACATCGAGCGTGATCCCGAAGGGACCTATGGCTACAAAGCCATGATGCAGGCTTACACGGATATCTTTATGAGCCAGCCCTTCAGCCCCCAATCGGACGAGCCGGATTCCCGGGCTTTCGTGGAAGATCTGGCCTTGCTGCGGGCTCTGGGACAGAGAGATCAGGAACAAGCTTTGAATTTGCTTTTGGAAATGCTGGAAACATATTATTATGGTGCCAGCCTGAATAACATCATTGCCACGATGGAGCTTCTGCCGGAATTCAAGGATCAGCCTCAGGTGCAATATCTGATGGTTAATGCTTATTTTAACTTGCAGAATTACGATGCGGTGATACCGCTGTTGGATCAGATGTATCACCAGGGAACTTTGAGCCTGGAAGATTTGGAAGCCCTGGAGAGCCAGGAAAACCCCATCTGCGCTCATGCTGGCTGGCAACCTCTGATGGATGCCATCAGGGCGGAAGCTGCCACACAAGATATTAACCAAGAAGGAGAAACCAATGAATAAAAAGCTATTTCTCATCCCGATCCTCCTTGTGCTGGGTTTGGGCCTCCTGCAGGCTCAATTTGCCCAAAGCCTGTTTTTTTCAGAATACATCGAGGGTTCTTCAAACAACAAGGCTATAGAGATTTTTAACGGAACCGGGGTAACGGTCGATCTGAGCACGGTCACTGTGAAGCTGGGTTCCAATGGTGGCACCTGGTCTGCCACAAATATCATCACACTCACCGGCAGCTTGGCGCATGGAGAAGTCTATGTGATCGCCAATGCCGGAGCCAATGCTGCCATTCTGGCTCAATCAGACGTTACCTCCACTGTAACTTATTTCAATGGTGACGACGCTTTGGGACTCTTTGTGGGTGAGACTCTGGTGGATCTCATCGGTGTGTATCAAAGCGATCCCGGCACAGCCTGGCCGGTGGCCGGAGTAGCCGATGCCACTCTGAACCATACTTTGGTGCGTAAACCGCAGGTTGTGGCAGGAACCACAGATTGGGCGATCTCCGCCGGTACCAATGTGGATGATTCCCAGTGGATAGTGCAAGCGCAGGACTACATAACAGATCTGGGTATGCATACCTTTACACCGGGTGGAGGAGATATGACTGCCACACCGGTGATTACGCCGGGTACAGGGGTTTATACCTCCACGGTCAATGTGAGCATCACCTGTTCCACCGATGGTGCTACTATATACTACACCACTGATGGGAGCGATCCCATGCTGACTTCAGCTATCTACAGCACTCCTTTTGCCGTGAGCACCGCTACCACCGTTAAGGCCTTGGCTGTTGCTCCGGGGCTGGATCCCAGCTATATCGCCACAGCGGTCTATACCTTCCCGGTGGTGCTGCAATCTGTATCCGATCTCCGAGCTGCTCCGGCAGACAACACTACCATCTATGTGCTCAATGCAGAATGCTATCTGAGCTTCAAACAGACCTTCCGCAACCAGAAGTATTTCCAGGATGATCAAGCCGGATTCCTGGTGGACGACCAAGCCGGGATTATCACGACTCCGCTTAATGTGGGTGATGGCGTGGAAGGCTTGGTGGGTAAGCTCAGCGAATATGGTGGGATGCTCCAATTCATCCCCACATCAAATACTTTTGACGTCACTTCCACGGAAAATCCCATTATCCCCGTGCAGATCACTTATACAGACCTGCTGGACAATTTTGATCTCTACGAAAGCCGGGTGGTGAAAGTGATGAACGTGAACTTCAACGAAGCCACTGGCAATTTTGCCAATGGCATCGTGTATCCCAGCTACGACGATAACGATGATTTCCCTATCCGCACCACGTTCTATGATGTGGATTACATCGGCAGCCCGGTGCCGACCTCTCCACGGCATATCTCCGGAATACCCAATTCCAGAACGGACGGCGCGTTCTTTACACCCCGCAGTTTGGCAGATTTTGAGCTGCCGGCCGGGGATGTGGCGACTCCGCTCTTCGATCCCGCCGGGGGATTGTATTTCAGCCCTCAGACGGTTAGCATCAGCACGGCAACTGCCGGGGCCAGTATCTATTACACCACGGATGGAACTGCTCCAACCAGTGCTTCCACTCTTTACACTGCTCCCATCACTATCAGCACTACCACCACGCTGAAGGCTATAGCCACTCTGGGAGCTGTAGTGTCCGGAGTGAATACCGCGGTCTATAGCTTCCCGGTGCAGGTGACCAGTCTTTCAGCTCTCAGTGCGGCACCCGTAGGCGATACTGTGTATCAGATTACGGGCGAATTGAACCTAGTGTATCAACAGAGCTACAGACATCAGAAATTCGTGCAGGATCCGGCTAATGATGCTAATTCCTGGGCGATAATGATAGACGATTTTAACGGCGTGATCACTACCACCTATAATGTGGGTGATCTGATCAGCGGGTTGGTTGGCAGAATCGGGGAGTATGCAGGGCAGAAGCAATTTGTTCCTGTGGCTGATCCCGGTCCTGCAGTGGGATTCCAGACTCCCGTTGCTTATCCGGTTAGTATCAGTGATCTGGCAGTTTGGATGAACCATCCACCCACACAGCAATTGCTCCCGGCCCGGCTATTGGAGATATATCCTGCCAGCTTTGTGGAACCGGGTGCAAACTTCGCCACCGGACAAGTCTATCCCCTTAGTGATCAAAACGATACCACCATCAATTTCCGCACTTCCTTCTATGATGCGGATTATATTGGCAGTCCCATCCCCGCAAGTGTGGGTATCTTTACCGGGATAGTCAATCTCTATTCCGGAGAGTATTACTTCACTGCCAGGTCAGCCGCCGATATGCTGGCTTATTCTGCGCCGGTTGATTTCGTGGCCGCTTACTTGCCTCCCAATTCCGTAGAGATGAGCTGGAGCTGGCCGGGTGAAGTGCCGGATTATGTGACCGAATACTCGATCTATCGCAATGGAGAGCACTATCATACCGTGGAAAGCCCCCTAACGCTTACCTACACTGATCCCAGCGTTCAGATCGGCACTACCTATGAGTATCAGATATTTGTTCAATGCAATGGCACTTATCTGCTGGCCGGTGGAATTCAGACCGTGACTCCCACCGATGCGAATGATCCCTCTGCGCCTATCTTGGAGACAGCGCTCCGGGGTAATTATCCCAATCCCTTCAATCCCAGCACTACGATAGCCTTCAGCCTGGTTGAGCCGGGTGATGTGGAGCTGGCGATCTACAATTCCAGAGGCCAGAAAGTACGCAGTCTGGTGAGTGGAAACCTGAGCTCCGGGAACCATTCCGTGATCTGGGATGGCCGGGATGACCGGGGAGCCAGTGCTGCCAGCGGGATCTATTTCTACCGTATGCATGCCGGGAAATACAACTCTACGCGCAAGATGATAATGATGAAGTAGAGTTAGAAGTTAGAAGTTAAAAGTTAGAAGTTAGAAGTTAGAAGTTAGAAGTTAGGCGGAAATGGTCGGGCTGCCAATCTCCGGATTGGCAGCTAGCCATCGAGAAGTTATATAGAAAGATACAAATTTTTTGGAGAATGATATGAGTGGATTAAAACGCATTGGTCTCTTTTTGCTGACCAACTTTCTGGTGATAATCACGCTTTCCGTGATTGTCTCCATCTCGGGGATACGTCTGGAGAATTACTCCGGATTGCTGGTGCTCTGTGCCGTATTTGGCTTTGCCGGCTCGCTGATCTCGCTGTTGTTGAGTAAGACGATCGTTAAAGCCTCCTACAAGATACAGATCATCGATTCGCAGAATGCCAGCGGCAGACTGCTGGATCTCTACCGGGCTATTCATCAGATGTCTCAGCAATTGGGTTTCAGAACACCTGAAGTGGGCATTTATCCTTCTGCGGAAGTGAATGCTTTTGCCACGGGAGCCAGTGCAAACAAGGCTTTGGTGGCTTTTTCCCAAGGTATTGTGGAACGGCTGGATGATGATGAACTGGCGGCTGTGGCGGGGCATGAGCTGAGTCACATCGGCAATGGTGATATGATCACGATGACGCTGCTGACCGGGGTGGCCAATACCTTTGTGATGTTCTTTGCCCGGGTTTTGGCCTCCGTGATTGCCAATTCCAACCGCGATAACCGAGGCGGAATGGGCTACTTTGGTTATTACCTCATAGTGATGCTGCTGGAAAACGTGATGATGTTACTGGCCTATATCCCGATCTCTGCCTTCTCGCGCTGGAGAGAATATGGTGCGGATGCCGGCGCTGCAGATTTGGTGGGGGCAGGTTCCATGATAAATGCTTTGGCCAAGATTGACCGTAACTATGTGAAGGATACCAAGAAAGACAGCTTTGCCATGGCCAAGATAGAAAACCGGCACAGAGTCTCACTCTGGAGCACGCATCCCAGCATTGAAGCCCGTATCAAGCGGCTGCAGGCAAGGATTTGAAAGAGCTTACCGGTCTCTTGGTTGAAAAGCTTGCTCTGCATGGTTATGGCATAGCGCATGCGATCGGCAAGACCATTTTTATTCCGCATACTGCTCCGGGAGACAGGGTGGATGTGGTGCTGACCCAGGAACGCAAGGATATCGCTTTTGCCAGCGTGAAGCGTTTCCAAAAGAGGGCTCCAGGCTTGCAGGATCCCGGCTGTGAAGTCTTTGGAGGCAAGGACGCCTGTGGGGGTTGTGACTGGTTGATGGCGCCATACAAGCTGCAACTGGAATGGAAGGATGCTCTGGTTCATTCTGTGTTTGATAGCTTTGTCGATCCTGCACTGATCCGTTCCATCAAGGCTTCACCCCAAGAGAGGTTCTACCGGAACAAGGCTTTCTTCCCGGTCAGTTCTGCCAAGGGACGCCTTTATTATGGCATGTATCAGAGCTGGACGCATACGGTGATCCCGCATAAGCAGTGTCAGATTCAGATGCCGGTCTTTGATAAGATTGCCCAAAGAGTGATAGAGCTGGCGCAAAAAGCCGGAACTCAGGCTTATCAGGAACAGAAGCATGCCGGCAACCTGCGGCAGATCGGGATGCGCAGTTCTGCAGATGGCTCTGAGATTGTGGTGGTGATCGTGACTAAAAGCGCACGCCTGCCCTTTACTCAGCTCTTGGTGAAGCATCTCTGCCACGAGTTCCCGCAGATCGTGGGGATTGTGCAAAACATCCAGCGGGAACGCAGCAATGTGATCCTGGGCAAGGATGATCGGCTTCTCTGGGGTAAGCCTTACATCACAGAGAAGATACTGGGACAAAGCTTCAGGGTGCATTATCGCAGCTTTCTGCAGGTGAATCCGGGCACGTCCGCTTTGATCCTGCAAGATATGAAGTCTTTGGTGGGAGCCAAGGACAAGGTGCTGGATGCCTATAGTGGGATTGGCACTATTGGTCTTTCTCTGGCAGATAGGGCAGCCAAGCTCAGTTTGATCGAAGAAGTGCCCGAAGCGGTTGAGGATGCCACCAGGAATGCGGAGATAAACAAGATTCGCAATGCGGAGTTTCAGCTTGGCAAGGTGGAAGAGCTCTTGCGCAAGAGCCTCCGCAGCAGTTATGATACGATTATCTTCGATCCTCCCCGGGTTGGACTGGATGAGGCCATCCCATCTCTGGTGGCAAAGGCGGGGATTTCCAGAGTGCTTTACTTAAGCTGCAATCCCATGACCTTGTCCCGGGATCTGAAAGCCTTCTTTTCCAGGGGCTACCGTCTGGTGGAGCTGCAGCCTTATGATATGTTCCCTCAGACTTGGCATATAGAGACTTTGGCGGTCTTGCAGAAGATATAAAGAAGTATGAAGATTCAAAAGCTTAGGCACTGGTGTTTGTTTGGTTTACTGGCCTTTCTGCTGATGGTGACTGCCTGTGATGTTACTGAGCCGCAGGATAATGACACTCTGGTGCAGGAGCAACTGGCTTCCTTTGAACGGGCCTTCAACCTCAAGGATCCCGCTGCCATGATGGAACTGGTGCATCCCGGCTATCTGCATGGGAATATGAACTATTGGAACTTCAACCAGATTTGGCAGGATCGGATGGCGCAGTATGCGCTGCTGGAGATTCGGGATATTTCGGTGGTCTTTGTGGGGGATTACGCTACGGTCAGCATGAGGCTGGATTTCATTGATCCCGATGGCAATCAGAGCTATCTGGAGCCTCAGACTTTTGGGGATATATCGTACTTTTACTATACCGGCAGCACCTGGAAGATCTGCGGCAGAGATTATAATTCAGCGGGATAGGCTATGAAAGAGAGCTGGTTTTACACATCGGACGGCATCAGTAAAGGGCCGGTGAATTCCGACAAGATAGCCGATCTGGTGCTGAAGGGGCTGCTCAAGAAGAGCGACAAGGTTCAGGCCTTGTCCACTGGACTTTGGGTGACGATCATAGACCAGAAGGAGATACAGGAGATAATCAACCGTCCCATGGCCAAGCCTCTGATCAACGAACGTGCAGCGGTGAAGCTCAAGACTTATCTGGATGAGGAAGGTCTCCGGCAAGAGCTGGAATTTGTGGATCTAAAGCCCATCTTTTGGGTCACAAACTGGAAGCTGATCCCGCTCTGGGGAGTGCTAAGCCTGGGAGTGTACCAGTTGTACTGGTTTCTGCGGCAGTGGCTTGCCCGTCCTCGAGGGTATACAAAGAAGAACGATCTGCTCTCCGGACTCAGCATCATGATTCTCTTCTTTCCGTTTACCATCTTCTTTTCCATAGAATCAGAGCCGCATTTTCGCAAGATCCTGCTATTGCCACACCGGCCTACTCTCCTGGCTGTTATCTGGATCATTGGCGAACTAATTGGAATGAATGCGTTCCAATTCCCGATTGCCAGGTGGATAGCCGCGCTGTTGAGTCTGCTCTTCTTTGTGATGTCTGTCTGGCCGCTGATGGTGATGCAGCGCTACATCAATGAATGCAACGAGGCTTTGGGAAGAAGGAAACAGGCTAGCTAAGGCGCAGGAAATGCTCCCAGATCTCGTCCGGCACCCGGGCTGGTTTGCCGTTCTTCACATGTACTACATAGATATGGGCACTGAGGCAGAGCTCTCCAGCAGAATTGTACACTTCCTGTAACCATTTGGAACGGGCTTTGTTAAGCTCCAGGATTTGGCTCTTTACCGTGACGATATCTTCCAGCATGGCGGGTTTGATATAGTCCAGCTCCACTCTGTGGATATAGACGTGCCAGCCCAGATCCATCATCTTCTGCACCGGCATTTCAACATCGGTGAGAGCTTCACTGCGGCACTCTTCCAGGATGTGCAGATAATTGGCATTGTTCAAGTGACCGTATATGTCACACTCAAAGCCATATACTCTTCTGGTATAGTCCTTTATCATGGTGTAGTCCTTTCAATCTGTTCTCAGGATCACGCTAGCGTGAGCTGGAGATGCTGTCAAGCTTGTCTGAAGGTAAGAGGCTGATGCTTTGTGGACAGCTATGGGGATGTATGATGTATATATCTTCGTGCATGCAAGAGAAAAAGAGGGGAAAAACTTAGTGCAGGACATTTATCTTGACAATTATCAATGAAGGCTATTTTGAGTTTATCAACCTAAAGAATAGGAGCATTTCTGATGAAAAGAATACTGACAATGTTGGTTTTTTATTTGGCAGTTGGCTTAGCTGCGCAAGAAATTGTAGATTTCCGGGTGAGTCAAGACAATGAGCGCTACAAGATACAATTGGGCAGCTCTGTATCGAGATTTAATATACGGGCAGATCTCTATGTTTTTTATCGCCTTCGAAACACAACTACTTGGTACAAAGCTAGAACTCTGCTGGGGCGCTATCTGAATATCACCAATAGTAATATTGAAGAACAGCTCTATTGGGATCCTGTCTTCGATTTTCAGCCTTGGGGAGAATATGAATTCAAGCTATACCTGGTAAATCTGGCAGCAGTGAACCCGGGATATGATTATAACCAAACGAATTCAGTGGGCTTACTTTCTCCGATAGATATCAATACAAGCTACGGAACAGAAGTAAATGGCCATCGCTTTTACACTAATACTGGTCCCATAGCCCTTCCTGCCGGTTCCTATAATGTGAGCCTCTTTGATGGTTCTGTTTCATTAGCCAGGAAAAGTGTGAATGTGGAAGCCTTTGGCAATTCATCGATAAGCAGGGAAGAATTGGTGGGTACTTTGAATATTGTTTGCAACAACCCTGCCATATTGATTAGTGCCGGAACTACTCAGTTGAGAGCGGATGCAGGCATGGGATTCCCTGTCGGTATGATGAGTATTTTAGCTACTCTGCCTCAGAAATCAGTTGTATATCCGGCAATAACCAGAACTTATGATGTTGTGATTCGTGCCGGTGAGCCTACCAATCTGTGGATTGATATCCCTGCCGGAAGGCTAATGATCAAGTCCGACCTTGAGGGAGGCTCTTATAGCATTGATGGCAATAAATACGTTTTGGTTGATGGAATGCTCTTGTCTCCAGGCAGATACGAGAT
>JAKPXC010000028.1 GCA_029567705.1 Candidatus Cloacimonadota bacterium | reverse complement strand
GAGCGGAATGCGCTGCTTGATTCCGCTTATCATAATAAGGCTTACAGCAAACTTATTCCGGAGAAGTACATCCGTCCGCTTCAGCAGAAGAGCCTGGCAGAGAGCTTCTATTATCGCTTTTTGCAGTATATACTGAAAGATTTGCAGAGCCTGAAAGACAGCCTGGAGCTGCGTTTTATCCCTCTGCAAAACGTTCTGGATGCGGCTGCTGATCCACTCTTTGTTCAGCAGTTTTGCGAGCAAGACCGCAAGGTTATTCTGGATCAGATCATGGCTCTGGGAGCGGATAACTATCTCTATATCGATCTGGATTTGAGGCTCTTTGAGCTGGATACGTCTTTGAAGAAGCATAAGGAACTGCAGGCTTATCTGGAAGCGTATTTGAGGCTTCTGAAACGCTTTATCGAAGTGAGCTCGATAAACGATCTGATTGAACTGCTCACCCGGGAGCCGGCTTTGGCATTATCGAAGCTGCTCAGCGAGACTGAACAGCATTGTTCCGATGCGCCCGAAAAGCTCTATGAACGGCTGGCGAACTTCAAATCCATTGAGGATCTTGGCTTGGTGGGAGATTGGTCTCTACTCTTTCCCGGAGCGGAATTGGCGCAAGCTTCCGGCATTTTGGAGCTCTGGCTCAGCAGTGTAAAGAATCTGCAGATGAGCTTCCGGGTGGAAAGCCGTGAAGCCGGGCTGTATGAGCTCAGTAATCTTCTGGATTCGCGGAATCAGAGCTTTGACAGTCTGGTGGTGCTCAATTGCATGGAAGGGATACTGCCTTCGGGGCCGGAGCCTGTTTGGATTCTGAATGAAGCACAGCGCGGCAGGTTGGGACTGAAAACCTTCACGGATGTGCAGATGTGGGAGCGCTACTATTTCTTCCGTCTGCTCTTCACTACGCGCTATGTTCAGCTCTATTATTACCAGAATCTGGAGCAGAATATCGAAAGCAGTTCTTTTATCTCCGAGCTGAGAGCTTTACAGGATGAAGCTTTGTTGCCACAGAGCCTGATAAGCTGGCCTGCTGAGAAACCGGAGACGGCAGAAAGTCCTCTGTATCTGCGGCATTTGCACAAGTCACTGCGGGATAGAAACCCCGTCCTGGCCGGTAAGCCGGAAGCACTATGCGGAGTGGGGGAGAGCAATGAGGAATTCTTCAATCTGCCCTTTGATCCACAGAAGGATTTCGGCGGCAAGGGCTTGATCAATGGCACATATTACAAGCTGGAGAATTTCGTTCGCTTCCCGATTCTCTGGTACATCAGCGATTACTCAGGCTTGAGAGAGCCTGAGCTCAAGCTGGATGAGACGATCAGCCGGAAGCTTTTTGGCACGATCATTCACTCTCATCTTTCAGAGCTCATGAAGCATCTTTCCGGCAAACACCACAACTACGGCGAGATCAAAGCCAGAATCAAGGATAAGAAACTGCTCTATGATGAACTGGTAGCTATGCTGGAAGAAGAGATCTGGCGCTATAGAATTCCACAGAATTACAATTGGGAATTCCTGAGAGGGATACTGGCAGATTCGATTGTGGAAACCGTCTGGTGGTTCTTCCGGGATTGGCTGCCGGAGCTTCTGCAGGCCCGGGAACTGGTGCTGATACCGGAGAAAGAAAAGTTGACCGGTGAGGAATCAAAACCTAAGACTCTCTTCTGTAGTGAGATTGATGGGCGTTCCTACCAAGTGCAAATCAAGGCTAAAGCTGATCTACGCATTGAATGCAGTGACCAAGTGTATATTGTGGATTTCAAGACAGGGAAAGCAGATCAGGGACAATTGATTCTCTACGAACTCTTTTACTATCTGATCGATGGTCTGAGGCAGGACGATGAGCTCAGCTCCTATGTGTGCAAGCTCCTGGATCGCAAGGCGGAGCCGGTGCGCAACAGCCCCAAAGACAGGGATAAATACATTATGAAAGTGAAAACCGCACTGGAACGGATAGTAACGGAAGGCTACGGCATTGCCGAAAAGAGCGCTGACCGCAAGCGCCACGTAAAGATTTCCCGCACGGATCTGTATCGGGAACAGGGGGAGAAGGCATAATGGAAAGATATCAAAACCGCATCATCACTGCCAGCGCCGGCACGGGGAAGACCTACCGTCTTTCGGTAGAGTTTGTTTCCATCCTGCTCACTTATTTTGTGGATTATCCGGATTTCCGGATCGATAACATTCTGGTGCTGACTTTCACCCGCAAAGCTACTGCCGAGATCAGAGAGCGTATCTTTGAAACTCTCACCATTCTCCTGAGCAGGGAAGATACACATCAGGAAGCAAAAGATGGGCTGATCAAGGCTTTGAACAAGTGCAATCCAGAGCTCAAGCTAGATCCGGCGGCTTTGGATGAGAGGAACTACAACAAGCTCCTTTCTGCCTATAAGATGATCTCTGCCGATAAACAGCTCCTGAAGGTGATGACCATAGATTCCTATATTGGTGCCATTTTCCGGAACCTGGTGCGTCCTCTCAGAAGTATAGACAGCTTCGAGATTGATACCGATGCCGCCAGGAAACAGATTAGCCGGATTTTGGCCTCGCTTATGACAGACCGGCTTAAGCACAAGGTGGATAAGCTTCTGCGCCGCAAGATCAATCCTTCCCTGGATGAGTATTCCTCTTTCTTTATCTCTCTGATCGAGCGCCGGTGGTTCTTTTACTTAATCAACAAGCGTGTGGCTCCACAGCCCGGACAAAGCTTGCAGGCCTATCTGCATGAGACTGGAGATACAACTGCTCTGATGGAGGATATCTACGAGACCTTCACTGAGATGGTGGGCTTGGTGGAAGAGCTTTGGCGGGCTAAAAAGGACGATTGGGCCAGCTACTTCGTGAAGGATTTCCGCCTCAGTTTCACCGGATTCCCTTCCTTTCCGCAAGAGCTGTTATTGGAGTTTTATACCTTGCTTCAGGATCCCCGCAGGGCTCAGGAACTGCTCTCAATAATCAGTAACAAGGAACTCAAAGGTATCTTCAACAGAGTTAAGTTCGGCAAAAAGGAGCAAGAGCGCAAGGAGAAGCTCTTTGAACTGCAGGTGGCTTTGCACCGGGCTTTGGCTGATTACCTGCTGAGAGTGCTGGTCAAACCGGAACAGGACGAGATTCTGGAGGTTTGGGGCGAGGTTTTGGCTGAGTATGACCGCCTGCTTTATCAGCACAGAGTGATGAGTTACGATGATATCGCCTGGTTCTGCTTTGAAGCGCTTTACAGCATCTCGCATGATAAACCGGATCCCGAAGCCAATAGTTTCGAGACGGAATTCTATGAGTTCCTCAGTTTCCGCAGCCGTTTTATTCTGATCGATGAGTTTCAGGATACTTCACTTATCCAATTCAATATCCTGCGTCCCATAATTGAAGAAATCTGTGCCGGAGAGGGAGAGCGCAGTTACGGCGGCATGGTTGTGGTGGGAGATGAGAAGCAATCGATCTTTGGCTGGCGGGGAGGCGAGCGGGAATTGCTGCTTCGTCTGGGGGATATTTTCCGCTCTTTGGGCGAACCGCTCTATGAGAGGCTGAATGATTCCTGGCGCAGCAGTCCGCATCTGATGGATTTCATCAATCACATATTCTCGGATACCGCTATCCATGAACGTCTGAAAGCCCAGAATATGACTTGGGACTACACAGATGTTTCCAGCCAAAAGCCGGATTTGGATAAGCACAGCCGGATCGAGCTGATCAACCGTCCATATCAGAAAAAAGGCTCCGGCGACACCAGCAAAGACGATATCTATGAAGACTTTATCAAGAGCCTGGTGATTCCGGCGCTTCAGCAGTATCCGAATGAATCCATGGCGATATTGTGCCGCAAGACCGAAGACCTCAGCAAGATGCAGCTCATCTTGGAAAAGCTGGGGGAAAGCAGTGTCTTCGAGCCCAGTGCCAGCCTCTTGGAGCATAATCTGGTAAGTTCGCTGCTGGATTGGCTGCGCTATCTGGCTTATGGTGATGATTACAGTCTATTAGCGCTCCTGAGATCGGACTACTACTTACTCAAAGCTGCTCCCTTGAAGAATGTGATCGACTATTTGGGCAGCTTGAATGATCCAAAGAAAGCCCCTCTTGAGACTCCGGTTTACCTGAAACAGCTCGTGGAACTGGCTCGTGTGGCTGTCTCGAAGCCGGCATCTGAAGCCTGTGAGCTCTTTGTGCATGAATTTCTGGATCCGCTCTCCATCTCCGAGCGGGACAACCTCAATCTCTATGCCTTTATTGCTTTGTTACGTGAATACGAGCTGAGTGAGAGCCAGACCCGGCTGGGACTTCCGGAGCTGCTGAACTATCTGGAAGATAATCGAAATCAGGAGTTCCTGCGGCAGCGTTCTTTACCTGAAGCAGGGGGCTTGCAGCTTCTCACCATCCACAAATCCAAAGGACTGCAGTTCTCACGTGTATTTGTATTTTACAACCTCACGGCTACTCATGGCCGGCAGGAAGCCAAGCTCAAGCACTATTTCAACTATGCCGGGGATTCTTTCCATGAGATCAGTGATTTCGGGCTCACTCTGCATTATGACAAGGTGTTGAGGGCGTCCAGCTATGCCGGCTTGACCGAGCAGGTGAAAAAGCGTGAACTGCTGGAGGAGATGAACACGCTCTATGTGGCCTTCACGCGTGCCAAGGCCGGCCTGAGCATCTATTTCAGCTTTATCTCAGGCGAGGATTGGGAAAGCTATAGCGAAGGCAAGGATGAGGATTCCAAGACTCTGCCTTTGCTTCTGGCTGAGAGTGCTGCCAGATACCTGAAAGATAAGGGTGCCACAGGAGAAGAGGGCTACCTGGTTCTTCCCAGTTCTGCTTATGTGGAACCGGACAGAACAATAGAGATCAAAGTGCCTGAGGAAGAGATTGTTCTGTATCCTGAACTGGGACAGGCAGAGCCGGTTTATCAGAAGTTTCATCGTCGGGAAGGGCTGGATTACCGCAAAGTCTGGCTGGAAGACAGAGCAGGCTTAAAGGGAGATCTGGTGCACTTCTATCTTTCCGGGCTCTTGCGCAACACCGCAACAGAGCGGGAACTGGCGCGGTCTCATTGCCTCAGACGTTACGGCTCGATTCTATCAGCGGCCGAGATCTACTCTATTGTTGATAAGGTGGAAACTCAGCTTTCAAAGCATGCCGATCTCTTTGCTCCCCAATGGGATAAAGTCTTTACGGAGAAACGTATCTGGCTGGGTGGAAGAGAACTGCGCATTGACCGCCTGATGGTGAATACTGATAAGCGGCTTGTGCGGGTGATAGACTTTAAGACAGGTGGCATCTCGGATGAAGACCAGGTGGAAAACTATGTGAAAGTTATCCGCGAACTGGACTGGGTGCAGAGGCTTGGTTACGAGGTGAGCGGGGAATATCTGTTCCTGGAGTAACGACAAAGCTTATAAAAATGCTGACCGGATACGAACAGCAGTTAGGTGTCTGCCGTATCCGGTCAGTAATGTAAAACGATGATATTAGCTTCTAATAGACTCGCTGTATCACCTGATATGCCATGAAGGCAATGCGGTCAACGTTTTTGTAGCTGATCTGATACAGCGCCAGAGTGAGAGTGGTGCCGGTTCCCCAAGTATCGATTGCATTGGCCGGAACGTCGAAACTGCGGCTGGAGCTGGAGATGGTCTTGATGTATTCATCGCTGTAGTATTCGGTGGTGCTGACGTATTTGGAACTCTGCGCAGCAGCTACCTGATACTGGTTGTTTCCACCCAGTGTCCAATCAAAGGATGTGGCAGAGGTCGGATTAAAGGTCTCTGGGAAATTGGCGTTGGCATTGTAAGGAAGCTTCATGGATGTGGAGGCTTTTTCACTGTTCTTGAACCAGAAGGACATCTGATAGGTCTGGCCGGGAGTCAGATCTGTCTGCGTGTGATAATAGCCTGGCATCTCAGACATCCAGGTGAGTGGGCTGCCATCGATCTTGAGTACAGCCTGGTCACTGGCTTGGATCGTGGTGTTATCTCCGGTGAATACGACCATGACCATATAGTCATTCACCTTATCCGTGTTGTCTATTGGAGTGATATTGATAATCCAATCCGCCACATCGGCATTGACTCCGGCCATATTGGTGGGATCAAAATCATCATTATCGTCATCATCGTTCCCGCAGGAAACAATCATAAAAGATAAAGCCAGTAAAACAATCAAAAACAACCAAGAGATACTTTTCATTGTGAACTCCTATCATTTAGTTAATTGTCTTTGGCTACGTTAGCTTGGCTTTGCTGTCAAGTACTATGTTCTCATTTTGGAGGGTTTTACTGGAGAGATACCGAATTGTGTGGAGATAAATCCACAGGGACACAGAGGATCTCACTTCTAAAAGAAGCTTTGCTTCCTCCACTATCTGTCTCCAATAAGCTGCCGAGTCTTCGCCGTCTCTTGCAGGACTCTTCCCGAACACTTTGCTCGGGAAGAGTCCTGCAAGAGACGGCGAAGACTCGGCGACAAATGATCAGTGAACCGAAAGTGGAAGCGACATCCTGTCGCTTAACGGGAGCTAATCAATGACAAGTCACAAGAGCCCTTGAAGCTTTTTAAAATCGGTATCAGAACCTTTCCAAACACAGGGGTTTCTGCTGGTAGTAGAAGGCTCTGTCAAGTTCGCTCAAGCGGCTTTCATCGGAACACTCGATCAATCCGTAGTTATACAGTGTGCTAAGATCGATGGCGTTCATCAGCCAGGAGGAGTATTCTGCCACTCCAAAACTTAAGTGCAGGTCGTGCTTTGTTCCCTTGGCGATTGATGCCTGTCCGGCTTTCCATTCCACGATGAACTCGCTTGGCTTGGTTTCCAGGAATCCATCCTGCACGGTGAATTTTATCCGCATTTTATCCAAACTGCAGGGACGCTGCAGCAGTAAAGTCGGGTGATTCAAGCTGCGATACATAGTGCCCATACCAGTGTCGTATATATGATGGAAGCCGGGATCCCGCAGTATCTTGCGATCAAAATGACGAATATCGTGGAGGCTGTAAAAGAGCTCCGGATACAGGGTGGAAAACTCTATGGGGCCCACTTGGTCAGCTTGACTGTTCAAGAAGTTCAGTGCGGCTTTTAATCCGGTTGCACAGGTGAATAGCAGCTCCAGCTTCATGTGTGTTTCCTGATTGGTGTCATCATTTGCTATCAAGCGGAAACTCATCAAGGTAAGCAGCTTTCCCTGTTCCTTATAACCAACAAGATACGCTCCCTGAGACTTGACTAGAGCTTCTATATCCTCATCTCTCTTGCGAATCATGCCATGATGCTTTTTGTAAAGAGTATCATAAAAGGCAGTAAGATCGTCTTTCTCTGCTTCTCCCAGGTATTGCATGGGGTAGTTCTCACCAAACCTGGGCAACTGATCCGGACTGCAGACATATTTATCACACTTGGTGCCAAAGCCGAAGCCCATTTTCTTGTAGAAATCCGGCCGAAAAGCATAGAGCATCGCCAGGGGATATTGCTTTTTGCGAGAGTGCTCCAAATACCAATGCAGCATTTCTTTGCATACTTTCTGTTTCTTATGCAGGAAATCCACCGCCACGAAACCAATCCCCATGGCCTTGATGTCCTGTCCAAAGTAGTTCATTGTATAATCATACAGCAACATTGAGCCCAACATAGTATCATCTTCAAACAGACCATACCATTCCCGTTTTTTGCTGTTAAAGTCTTTCTGCAGCTTTGCATCCAGTTCTTCTATCTGCTGCTGGGTGTTTATCTGCAACATTGGATATGCCTTGGTGGCAATATCCAGTGCCTGGACTAACTGGCTTTTTCTTAGTTTCTTGATACTACGCACGATTCGCTCCTATTAAAGTAATAGTATTCTCCTCCTGTGAGCAGCCTTCACATACAAGAGTATGTTTATGAGTTACTCGTTTATTCAACAGTGTGGCATCAATCCAGACCGACACCATTTTTCCTCAGTTGCTACCTGTATCACCACCATTTCTCGTCCTAATTGAGTGGTCAATCACTCAGATAGAGGTAAAGACCGGTATTCTACAGTATGAGCTTAAGATCCAAGAGCTCTGTCATGAAAGCTTGACGATCGGTGTTGCAGGCATGGACATTATTATATGAAATCCAATTCTAGGGAGCAATACACACCCGGAACCCGTTGTATGGAAATTCTGACTCGGATGAATCGGCCCAGTATCGAAAAGTAACGGAGCATTGAGGGTAAGGTTGGGATACATTCCAAGCACCTCCCCTGCAGCCTCTTGCTCCAATCCAATCTTGTTCAGGTCCATGGGGATCAGTTTGGGGGTAGTCCGGATAATCTCCACATGCATCCCAGACCCATTCCCAAATGTTCCCGCTCATATCGTAAATACCCAGCTCATTAGGCGCTAATCCATTAACAGTGTGAGGTCCCATGAAAACACACGACCAATTCTGATAATACCAGCCAACGTCGTCAATATTGTTACTGCCACTATATACGTAGTTGTGGGTATAGTTACCTCCTTGGGCAGCAAATTGCCATTCCATCTCTGTGGGAAGGCGATATCCCCCGGCCGTCCAGTCGCAAACTATATTCGACCGCAGTTGTGATGTACCACGAATCCAGTCCTTCGGCCAGTTTGCTGGATTAGTGCCGTAAGATGCGAGGCTATAACATGGGGTAAGCCCCTCTTGGATGGAACGTAAGTTGCAATAGTTGATGGCATCAGACCACTGAACATCCCAAACGGGGAAATCCGCTCCAATCCCGTTGAATGGGAAATGGGTGGAGGGATTTGTTCCGGTTAAAGCTTCATACTCCCCTTGTGTAACCTCGTGATTGGACATATAAAAGGTAGTTATAGTTACATCCGAGACTCCGTTGTTGAAGGTACCCCCTTCTACCAGGGCAAAGCCTGTTGCGTTGGGTGGCAGTGAATAGGAGGCAACCCGGTAGAATCCATGGTCAGATGTCATAGGGACAGTATAACCGGTTGTGGTAACACGGTTGAGAAGAACCCAATCGCTGGCATTTTCCGGATAAGGCTGGTCGGAGTGATAGATCTTGTAGCCTGCGGCATTTGGAACAGGACTCCATGATATCAGCATCGAACCATTATCTTGAAGTGAGGTACTAATGTCGGTGATGGTTCTCTGGTTGAATTCTTCCGAGTAGGCTATCGTGGTACTCAACAGGAAGAGTGCTAATAAAGAAATACGCCACTGTATATCGACGAGGTGCTTAGAGCCTGTTCTCATGATTCGTATCTCCTTTTCATTTTCTGATGGGATAATTAAACCTTCGCCAGTGTATACATCTCTTAGATTCATGTCAAGAGCAATCTGGAGTTTCTAGCATTCCCCCATTTTTTATACCAGCCTGATTTTCATCTGCCATGGCTCAATCGAATCGGCTCTATATGGTGAAGTATCATAATGTCTGGTGCTACGGAGGCAGATTTGCATGACCTGACTGATACGGTAGTAGACAAAGTTTTGCAGTTTAGCCCAGTCTTTGTTTCTAAAGCAGATCAGCTTCGGGAAAGCCTCGGCAATCTTCACAATAACA